>NZ_DBNGVP010000078.1:0-148446 GCF_057119385.1 Archangium sp.
GGCCCGAGTACAACCGCCTCTACGCCCACCCCTTCACCTGGTCCTGGACTCGCGCCAAGATGCACTCGTGGGTGGACCGGCACCTGTCCTGACTATGTTGAAAAACTTGTCGGACAGTCCACTAGGGTGTGGCGGATCGCCGCACCCACCCAGAAGGCCACACCCTCTCGTGTCCTCCCCTGGTGCGAAACGCCACACCCACACCCCGGGCCTCCCCGCCCGCCTTCCTGGAAGACACGGTGGCATGCGCCTCGCAATGAGCACGGCTGTCCCGTTCGCGAGGTCCGCATGATGAAGGCGCAAGGCATGGGAGGGTCGTTCACGGTGCTCGAGAGCCGCAGGGAGCGCGCGGAGGCCATCCGCAACCGGCTCCTGAAGGCCGAGGCCGAGCTCTCCGAGCACGAGATGCGCCACTACAACGCCCTGCTGGAGGAAACGGTACGCCAGCGCACCTGCGAGCTGGAGCTGACCAATGCCCGGCTCCAGGAGAGCCTGAAGCAGCTCCAGGCCACGCAGGCGCAGCTGCTCTTCGCGGACCGGCTGGCCACCATCGGCCAGCTCGCGGCGGGCCTGGGACATGAGATCAACAACCCGCTCGCGTTCATCGTCGGCAACCTCGACTACGTGCAGCAGCAGCTGCTCCGCACCGAGGGCGCCCCCACGCCGGAGGAGAAGCAGGAGATGATCGAGGCCATCGCCGATGCGCGCGACGGCGCCGAGCGCGTCAGCCTCATCGTGAGGGATCTCAAGGTCCTCTCCCATCCCAACGACATGGAGCGCGGCCCGGTGGATGCCGTAGCCAGCCTCCGCAGCGCGGTGAAGGTGGCGGCGTACGAGCTGCGGGACCGGGCGAGCCTGGTGGAGGAGCTGGTGGCGGTGCCACCTGTCTCCGGACACAAGGCGCGCCTGTGCCAGGTGTTCCTCAACCTGCTCATCAACGCGGCCCACGCCATCCCGCCGGGACAGGCGGCGCGCAATGAGATCCGCATCTCCACCCGCATGGGCGGCCCCCGCCATGTCGTCGTCGAGGTGAGCGACACGGGCTGCGGCATCCCACCGGAGAACCTGGAGCGCATCTTCCACCCGTTCTTCACCACCAAGCCGGTGGGCGTGGGTACGGGTCTGGGACTCTCGGTGTGCCACGGCATCATCACCGCGCTGGGCGGAGAAATCTCCGTGCGCAGCGAGGTGGGCCGGGGCACCACCTTCAGCGTGAACCTCCCCCTGTACGAGGCTTGCGCGGAGCAGGAGACGTCCGCCCAGGAGGAAATCACCTCCCGCGCCGCCTGACCCCCACGCCCCGAGCGTGCACGGGGCTCGGGCAAGGCCAGGAGGAGTCAGCCCTGTCAGGGGGGAGGTTCCGGCCGCGATGGGGAGCAACTGGTCCGATGGTCGGACCAGTCGGCACGCCGCGCGACCGGAGGGCGCCCCGTTGGCCTGGACCCCGGCCCTACCGCGTCGAGCCACCCACCGGCTCTCCCGCCTTGGCGGCATCCACCGCCTTGGCGGCATCCACCACCTTGGTGGTGAGGCCCAACTCCACATCGACGGCCACCTGGGGCTCGTCCTTCACCAGGTGGTAGAACTGCTCGCGGAAGGCCTCCGGCGTGAGCCGGGCGGCCGCGGCGAACCGGGCCAGCTCCTCCGGCTTGTCGAAGTCCTGCCGCTTGAGCCGCAGCATGAAGCTCCGGGCGATCTTGTATCGGTCCGAGTCCACGTCCACCAACCGCACCCGGGGCCGCCCCGTGGCCGGGTCCTTCATCTGCTGGAAGGAGATGGGCCGGAACCGTCCGTCGATCATGGACACCACCGCCTCGGTGCCCCCCTCGATGATGTAGCGGGCCGCGCAGTAGCCGAGGTCTCGCGTGTACTCCATGTCGAAGGGAATGGGGTCCGCGCAGCGCACCTCATAGCCGATGTACTTGGTGATGAGCGTGGCCTTGATGCCCAGGCCGGCGAGCCGCTCCTTCACCGCCTTCTCGAGCACCTCGCCCAGGTTGATCTCCGCCACGTGGACGTTGCCCATGTGGTCCCGGGGGATGTCCGTGTGCCGGGCGAGATCCTCGGGGTCGATGCAATCGGCGAGGCCCTCGGCCAGGAGGACGATGCCATCCTGACGGCCATAGCCCAGCCGCTTGATGACGGAGCCCGCGAGGATGTCCACCACGGTGTTGAACGCGACGGGACAGCCCTTCTGGAACTCCTCGGGGATGATGGTGTTGGTCGCGCCCACGGCCTTGCCGATGGACAGGGCGAGGTGCCCCGCCTTGCGGCCCTGGGCCACGACGAAGTACCAGCGGTGGGTCGTCTTCGCGTCCACCATCAGGTTCTTCACGATCTCCACGCCCACGTGGCGCGCGGTCTGGAAACCGAAGGTGCTGGTGTCGTCGGGCAGGTCGATGTCGTTGTCGATCGTCTTGGGGACGTGGACCACGCGGATGCGCCCGCGGGTCTTCTCCGAGATGATCTGCGCGAGCGTGGCGGTGCCATCCCCCCCGATGGTGATGAGCATGCCCACGCCGAGCTTCTCGAGCCCGTCGAGCGTGCGCTGGAAGTGCTCGGGGGAGCGGGTGGGGTTGGCGCGGGAGATGCCGATGTACGAGCCGCCGCGGAAGTGGATGCGGCTGGTGTCCTCGATGGTGAGGGGAACGACGTGGGAGAGGTCCCCCTCGGAGATCCACTTGAAACCATCCTGGAGGCCGATGACCTCGACACCCGAGAGACGGGCGCGGATGGTGGCCGCTCCAATCACGCTGTTGATGCCCGGAGCAGGTCCTCCGGCGACGACGATGGCGAGCTTCTTCATGAGGCCATCCAAACCGAAGACCCGTCTCAGGTCCAGACACCTTCCCCGCCCTCGTTCATCCGTATTAACTCCCGGCCCGTGCTCTCCTCGCTCCTCGAGCTGCTCTACCCGCCCGCGTGCATCGCCTGCGCGAAGGTGATGCCCGTGCGCGCGGCCTTCTGCGAGACGTGTGACCTCGCCGTGGAGCGGCTCCCGCCCTCGCGCTGCCGCACCTGCGCCGAGCCCGGGCAGTTCCCCCGCGACACGTGCCCGCGCTGCCACCTGTCGCCGCCGCCCTTCACCCGCGCCTCGGCCCCCTTCGCCCACGAGGGCCCCGTCGCCCGCGCCATCCACCGCTTCAAGTACGAGGACCACCCGGAGCTCGCCCCCGCCCTCGCGGAGCTGCTCGCCACCGAGTGCCGCCAGTTCCTCGAGCAGGCGCCCGCCGTGCTCGTCGCGTTGCCGCTGCACGATCAGCGCTACCGCGAGCGGAAGTACGACCAGACGCAACTGGTGGCGGGGGAGCTGGCGCGAATCACGGGCCGAGAAGCGCCCGTGGGACTGCTCAACCGGGCCCGGGAGACGCGGCGGCAGGTGGGGCTCTCCGAGGCCGAGCGCGCCCAGAACGTGGACGGGGCCTTCACCGCGCCGCCCTCGGTGGCGGGACGGGAGTTCCTCCTGCTGGATGACGTGCTCACCACCGGGGCCACCGTCCGCGCCGCCGCCAGCGCGCTCCGGGAGGCCGGGGCCACCCGTGTCGAGGTCATCACCCTCGCCCGGGCCTTTTCTCTATGAGACCTCACCCCTCATCTTCCCAAGACCGGGCAGCAGCCTCGGCTTCCTATTGCAGGCGCACTTTCAGGCGCTCCACTGAGTCATTGGGCCGCCCCATGAAGGTGTCGAGCAGGCGTTCCTGGACAGCGTGCTGTTCCCAAACAGCCATTCGCTCGAGCCCGACACACTCCTGGGGCTCGGCACTTCTCGAATTGCCGGCGTTGTCGAAGATCGTGCAGCGACGGAAGTTCCCCACGTCCTGTCTGAATTGGACGATCGGTTGAGCCAGAAACTCCTCAATCTCTTTCCACCCGATAACCTCCCACGAACTCGGCTCCAAATGGCGGACAGCAATCTTGAAGAGGATTGGCTTGGATGCGATCCGGTCAAGGTCTGCGTCAGGACTCTGAGTCCTGTATTCGTAGAAAGCATCAATCGGCAGCTCAAGTACCCTCCCATAACCAAAGGAACCGTCAGCCAGGGGAATTCTCAGAAAGGACCCCGGTCCAGGCATGACTGTTTTCGTCATTTCCTAATATCCTGTGTAAGGATGAAGTTGACCCCAGAATTCCGTGGCTGCTCCGTGAAAGCGCCTGCCCAACGGATTGTCTTTCGCTACATCGCGCACGACGTTCTCGGTTCGATAGGGCTTGCCAGTATCTGACTGGGCCCCCCATGAAAGTCAATCAACTGCTGCTCTCTTCCGCGGATCCGCCAATACGCAGCGTCGGCATATCTTTCGCCATATTCAATGGCAGCCCCGACATCGTACTCATCAACCTCCGCTTCCTTGAACACAGCACCCTTCGGCTCGTCGTTCTCATCAACGTGATGGTTCATATCTCGAAAAGCAACGGCCCGATACGCCTGAAAGTCGAGGGGCTTGGTGAGATCAACGACCATGCTGGTTCGCCCCAGGTAGTAGCGGTGGGTGTTCATGTTGAGCTTCCTGTAGGTCACATAGATGCGCCCCCGCCTTTTCCTGGTGTCCTCGCCGGGTTCTGATTCTGGAGATGCGCCGGGAGGAGCGAGCGGGGCGTAGATCGGTCCCATTTGGGCACTGGACCCCCCGCTCCTGCGCCGTTGGGTGCATGGGATGGGTATCGACCTTGGACCCACCCGGACACATCGCCGAAGTGCGTGCCGTAGAACTCGTCCGCGATGTCGATCGGGGTCTCCGATCCCTCCACGGCCGCCTCGAAGGTAAAGCAGAGCAAGAGCACACTACCGGCTGCCGCGACAACCGCGCCTCCAGTGACAACGAGCTCTCCCGCCGCACCACCGGCCCCTGCTTCTCCCGCGGCCGTGCCGCCTTCTGGTACGAGCCGCAGCACGCCGCGTGGGATGCCATCACCAAGCCCCTCGCCAGAGAGCCCCTCCAATGGAAGTGACGAGGGTGCGGTCAACGGCACCGCTGGCGAAGCCGCCCCCAGCGTTGCCACCACAGGCACCACTTCCACGCCAGCGCGAGCCGCATGAAACGATTCATTCAGTGTCCCCGACGCAACGAAACGGCGCGGGACATGAACGCAGCGCTCTTGCGGACCCGTGGCGTGACGGACGCTCTGGGCAGCGCCGCTACACCCCACGAGAAACATGCAGAGCAGCACGGCCCACCCGCGTGACATGCAGCGCCTCCTGGCGACGTTTCCGGGACCTTCTCCGAGTCTCCCACAGTGGCGGGCCGGGAGTTCCTCCTTCTGGACGACGTGCTCACCACGGGGGCCACCGTCCGTGCCGCCCGCGCCTTTTCTCTATGAGATCTCGCCTGGCATCTTCCCAAGACCGGGTATCAAGCCTCGACTTCCTATTGCAGGCGTACCTTCAGGTGCGCCACTGAGTCATTGGGCCTCCCCATGAAGGTATCGAGCAGGCGGTCCTCGACACCGTGCTGTTCCCAAACAGCCATCGCCTCGAGCCCAACACACTCCTGGGGCTCAGCACTTCTCGAATTGCCGACGGTGTCGAAGATCTCGCAGCGACGGAAGTTCCCCACGTCCTGCCTGAATTGAACAATGGGTTGAGTCAGGGGCTCCTCGAGCTTTCTGCGTCCAATGACTTCCCACGAGCCCGGCTCCAGATGGCGGACAGCAATCTTGAAAAGGATTGGCTTGGATGCGATCCGGTCGAGGTCCGAGTCAGGGCTTTCGGTCCTGTATGCGTAGAAAGCGTCAAACACCCGTGTAAGCGCCCTCCCGTAACCGAAAGTCCCGTCGGCAAGGGGAATTCTCAGAAAGGTCCCCGGTCTATGTATGCGCACCTTCTTCATTTCCTAATGCCCCGTATAAGAATGAAGTTGACCCCAGCGCTCCGTGGCCGCGTCATGAAACCGCCTGCCCCACGGATTGTCTTTCGCCACACCACGTACGATGTTCTCGGTACGATAGGGCATTCCCGTGTCGGATTGGGCGCCCCCATAGGAATCAATCAACTGCTGCTCCCTTCCTCGAATCCGCCAGTATGCGGCGTCGTCATATCTTCGGCCATAGTCAATGGCAGTCCCTATATCGAATTGATCAACCCTCGCGAAACCGAACACAGCCCCATTGGGTTCATCGGTCTCGTCGATGTGATGGCTCATGTCTCGAAAAATAACGGCCAGAGCTGCCTGTTCTTCGAGGGGCCTGGAGAGATCGACAACCATGCTGGTTCGCCCCAGGTAGTAGCGGTGGGTGTTCTTGTTGAGCTTCCTGTAGGTCACATAGATGCGCCCCCGCCTTTTCCTGGTGTCCTTGCCGGGTTCTGATTCTGGAGATACGCCGGGAGGAGAGAGCGGGGCGTACGTCGGCCCCGTTTGGTCACTGGACCCCCCTGCACCTGCGCCGTTGGGCGCATGGGATGTGTATCGACCTTGGACCCACCCGGACACATCGCCGAAGTGCGTGCCGTAGAACTCATCCGCGATGTCGATCGGTGTCTCCGATCCATCCACGGCCGCCTCGAAGGTAAAACAGAGCAAGAGCACACTACCGGCTGCCGCGACAACGGCGCCTCCAGTGACGACGAGCTCTCCCGCCGCACCACCGGCCCCTGCTTCTCCCGCGGCCGTGCCGCCTTCTGGCACCAGCCGGAGCACGCCGCGTGGGATGCCATTACCCAGGCCCTCGCCAGAGAGCCCCTCCAACAGCGGTGACGAGGGTGGGGTCAACGGCGCCGCTGGCGAAGCAGCCCCCAGCGTTGCCGCCACAGGCACCATGTCCACGCCAGCTGCATGAAACGCTTCATTCAGTCTCCCCGACGCAACGAAACGGCGCGGGACATGAACGCAGCGCTCTTGCGGACCCGTGGCGTGACGGACGCTTCGGGCCGCGCCGCTACACCCCACGAGAAACATGCAGAGCAGTACAGCCCCGCGCATGATCCCTCCCCCTGGGAGAGGGCGGGGGGTGAGGGTCGTCACCAGGGTCACCGAGAGGACCGCACGTGAATGCCGTGAGCCGCGAAGGCGAGGAAGAAGGGGCCAATCACGAGCCAGAAGCCATGGTCGATGAACCACCCGGTGTGGGGCCGCATGTAGCGAGCGGGCGCGCGCCTCTGCGCCTTGACCAGATAACCCAACTCCCCCTGCGGCCCCTGCGAGGCCGGAACGCTGTCCGCGTTCAGGTTGATGAGGATGATGACGAGCAGGTTGAGGATTCCCAATCCCCAGAGGAAACGGGCAAGCCTCGACGGAGATTCGATGAAATGCATCCGGCGAACAGACCACTGGTCCCGAGCTCCGTCAAACGGCTGGACCGGGACGGACCCATGACCTCGTGAGTTCTCCCTGCGGAAGAGACTCCCGCCGTGGTATGAATCGAGCAGGCAGGAGCGATAGAGGACAGCACATGACAGTCACGAAGAAGAAGGGTGAGCGGCTGGGCCCGTTCCAACTCGGCAAACGGTACAAGCACGCGTCGGCGGAACTGGGCCACATCCACGAGGCGCGCAACGTCCAGACGGGAGCGCCTGCCCTGGTGATGATGCCCGGGCCTCGGCCCTCCTGGGGACCCAGGAAGAACTGGCAGGTGCGCGCCTCCTTCCAGAGCACGCCGCCCTACATCGCCCTGGAGGTGGAGCGGGCACCATCAACAGGCCGATTGGCGGAACTGGCCAACTTGTTCACCCTGCTTCTCGCGGCACTCGAGGCCGTGGGAAGCAACGCCAGGATGCGCGCACACCTGACTGGCGCCCCGATGGATCATCGGGTAGGGCGTCCTTGGCTCAGGGGACTGGTGGCCGCGGGACTCGCCGTGCTCGTGCTGGTGGGTGGCTTCTGGTGGGGCATGGGGACCCGTCCTGGCCCTTCCACTCAGCAGCCTTCAACTCCTGGCCTCGCTGAGCTGGCGGACGCCGGGATTTCGTCCTCATTCCTGATCGACGGAGAAGTACAGGGCCGGACGGGTATCGCCTATCCCCTTCCCGACAAGCCCTTCTCGAACCAGGTCAGGCCCCCCTGCCGAACCAAGGCGGACCATGTCGCGATCAACGGCGGCTGCTGGATAGAGATCGCACGCCGTCCGCCGTGCGATGAGGATCACGCCGAGTACCAGGGCAAGTGCTACATCCCGATCATGAAGGCGCCACGCCCGCCTCAATCCCTCTCTCCGTGAGCAAACACCACTCGTGGAAGCCAGTCCACGAGTGGGTTCGGATGACAGTCCGCTTCCTCCCCAAGCTCAGGGGAAGGAGCTCACGTACGTGCGGAAGTAGAGATCGTAGGCCGGGTGGGAGTTGTAGCCCACCTGGAACAGCATGCCCCCCGCGTAGGAGTCCACCGCGGAGTCGAGCTCGAAGCGCCAGTCATAGCCACCCGAGAAGTACGGCTGGACGTTCTGCACCACCAGGGCGTACTGCGTCCCGGCGGCCACGGCCACGGGAGCGCTGAAGGTGACGTCGATCCAGTTGTAGCTGCCCGAGGGAATCTGGGCCTGGCTCACCGTGCCACTGGCCAGCACCGCCCCCGAGGTCGAGCGCAGCTGCACCAGCATGTCCGGGCAGTCCGGCAGGCACTGCTTCTGCACGTACACCGAGGCGCGCTTCATGTACCCGTTCTGGCCCGCGGTGAAGGTCTGCCCACCGGGCACCGCCCCCGTGTAGAGCTGCGCCGAGTACAGGCTGTACGGCTCGTTGGCCTGGTCCAGGACCTCGGCGGCAACGACATACGTGCGGAAGTAGAGATCGTAGGCCGGGTGGGAGTTGTAGCCGACCTGGAACAGCATGCCCCCCGGATAGGAGTCCACCGAGGAGTTGGCCTCGTAGCGCCAGTCATAGCCACCCGAGTAGTACGGCTGGGCGTTCTGCACCACCAGGGCGTACTGCGTCCCGGCGGCCACCAGCACGGGAGCGCTGAAGTCGACGTCGATCCAGTTGTAGCTGCCCGTGGGAATCACGGACTGGCTCACCGTGCCACTGGCCAGCACGGCCCCCGAGGTCGAGCGCAGCTGCACCAGCATGTCCGGGCAGTTCGGCAGACACTGCTTCTGCACGTACACCGAGGCCCGGGTCAGGTACCCGTTCTTACCCGCGGTGAAGGTCTGCCCGCCGGGCACCGCTCCCGTGTACAGCTGCACCGAGTACAGGCTGTACGGCTCGTTGGCCTGGTCCAGGGCCGGGCTCTGGGCCAGCGCGGGTGTGGCGGACAGCAGAGCCGTCAGCATGAGCGGCGCGCACGCCGTGAAAAAGCGCTTCATGGATGCCTCGTCTTGTACGCGTGCAAGGGTTTCGAACCGGGGCCGCCCTCCCGCACGAAAGGTGGCGCGGCCCAGAACAGGGGCCTGAAAAGGCCGTCCACCCCCTAGCATGTTTCTCCTGTTAATCCCAGTAACAAAGGAATGTCACTTTTCCGTGAAGCAGTCAGTCCGTGGATGCGTCGGGGAGCGACAGACCAGGTTCGCGCCCGAGGCCACGCACCGCACGCAGAGGGAGGGGGAATCCGTCACCGGCCAACGGATGAGGCTCCTCCCTCGCCCGGCGGCCGACATTTCAGTTGCTTGTCCGCCCATGACGTCGCATGCAGGGGAAGGCTCTCCGATGCCCGGCTGTTCACCCGCGCCGACTCTCACCCCCGGCACCCTTTTCGACGGACGAGGAACACGGATGTCCCGTACCCCACCGCTCGCCGTGCTCTCGCGCACCACCTGGCTCGTCGCGCTGCTCGCGTTCGCCTGCCCGCTCCTCACCCGGGCCGCCTCCGAGTCCAGCGTCACCGCCGCCCGTGAGCAGGCCGAGGAAGCCCTCCAGCTCGCCTCCTCCCCTCGCGGCGCCGCCCAGCTCATCCGGCTCCACGCCCTCCGCGAGGACCTCGAGGATCTCACCCCCCTCGTGAAGACCTATGCCGAGGTGGCCACCCGCCGGGACACCGACCCCGGCACCCGCGCCACCGCCTGGTTCCTCTTCATGGACCTGGAGCGCTCGCGCGGCCGGCTCAACCGCGCCTCCGAAATCCACGACTCCTCCCTCGGCTTCATCGGCGACTACTACGTCGTCGGCGGCTTCGACAACGAGGGCAAGTCCGGCTGCGACACCGACTTCGGCCCCGAGGCCGCCACCCTGGACCTCTCCGCCACCTACCCCGGCGCCAAGGGACGTCAGGTCTCCTGGCGCCGGCTCGCCGTCAGCCCCACCGAGGGCTATGTCGACCTGGCCTCCGCCGTGCGTCCCAACCGCGAGGCCGTGGCCTATGCCCTCACCTGGCTGGAGGTCCCCGCCGAGACCCGCGTGGCGCTCGGCGTGGGCACCTCCGGCGCCTTCCGCCTCTGGGTGAATGGCGAGAAGGTCTCCAGCGGCGACACCTACAACGCGCCCCGCCCGGACCAGGCGCGCGTCTCCGTGCGCCTGCGCAAGGGCCTCAACCGCGTCCTCCTCAAGGTGTGCCAGGAGTCCGGCCCGCTCGGCTTCTTCCTGCGCCGCGACCCGACTCCCCGCCTGCGCGTCACCCTCCCCTCCACCCTCCCCGCCCTCACCAAGGGCCCCTCCGCCGCGCCCCAGCCGCTGCCCACCGTCACCTCCGCCCTCGAGGCGCTGGTGGCCAGGGCCCCCGCGGATGCCCGGCTGCGCGGCGAGTACGCCACGGTGCTCGACTTCTTCCGCGCCTTCGACGAGCGCGAGCACACCGCCACCGTGGAGGCCGACCGCGCCGCCCGCGAGGCGCCCCAGGACGTGCGCCTGCAGCTGCTGGCCGCCAGCACCCACCGCGATGACCTCAACCTGCGCCGCGGCTTCCTCGAGGCCGCCCTGCGCGCCGACCCCACCTCCACCCTGGCCCGCGTGGCGCTCGCTGAGTTCGAGCTGGAGCGCGGCCACCCCGAGCGCGTCCTCGAGCTGCTCAAGCCCGTGGTGGAGCTCTCCCCCGACTCGGCCCCCGCCCGCCTCACGCTGGCGCGCGCCTACGAGACGCTCGGCGAGTCCGCCCGCGCGCACGTGATGGTGGAGGAGACGCTCCAGCGCCTGCCCCGCATCCCCCGCGTGGTGCGCTCCGCCGCCGCCGCCGCCCGCATGCTGGACCGGCCCCAGGACTCCATCGCCCGGCTGCGCGTGGCCCTCGCCCTGCGCCATGACGACCGCTACAGCCGCGCCCAGCTCGCCTCGCAGCTCGCGGACCTGGGCCAGGTGGAGGCCGCCGCGCGCGAGCTCGCGCAGATCCTCATCCTCGACCCCTTCGACAACGCCTCCCGCCTGAAGCTGGCGGAGCTGCGTGCCGCCAACGGCCAGCTCGACGCGGCCACCGCTCACTTCGCCGAGGCCCGCGCCCTCTCCCCGGACGAGCCCGAGGTGTACGAGCGCGAGGGCCGGGCCCTGCTGTCCGCCGGCCGCCGCGAGGAGGCCCTCGCCTCCTTCGAGCGCTCGCTGGCGCTGCGTCCGCAGAACCCCGCCCTCAAGGAGGCCGTGCGCACCCTCAAGGGGGAGTCCGCCAGCACCGGCGCCCGCTACCTCGCCGACTTCAAGGGCCTGGTGAAGGACGCCGACGCCTACGCCACCGAGGACGCCGTGTACCTGGTGGACAACACCTACGTGCGCGTGCAGAAGAGCGGCCTGTCCGGCCGGCTCCACCAGTTCGCCGTGAAGGTGCTCAACACCCGTGGCGTGGACGCCTTCCGCTCCTACCCCGTCACCTACTCGCCGGACCGGCAGGAGGTGCGGATTCTGCGCGCCCGCATCACCAAGCCGGACGGCTCCGTGGTGGACAGCTACGGCGAGAGCGACCGCAACATCAACGAGCCCTGGACGGGCATGTACTACGACGCCCGCGCCAAGGTGCTCTCCTTCCCCGCGCTCGCCGTGGGCGACGTGCTGGAGCTCCAGTACCGCGTGGACGACACCGCCCAGGACAACCTCCTGTCCGACTACTGGGGCGACGTGGAGAGCGTGCAGGGCGTCTACCCGAAGGTGCAGTACCAGTTCCTCGTGGAGATGCCCAAGGAGCGGCCCCTCTACTGGAACGAGAAGAAGCTGCCCGGCGTGGCGCACGCGCGCGAGGACGTGGAGGGCGGCAGCGTCCTCTACCGCTGGAGCGCGAAGCACGTCTCCAAGGTGGTGCCCGAGCCCGGCATGCCCGGCTGGGCCGAGGTGGCCGCCAACCTCCACGTCTCCACCTACCGCACCTGGGACGAGGTGGGCCGCTACTGGTGGGGCCTCGTCCGCGACCAACTCACCCCCAACGAGGAGCTGCGCCGCACGGTGGACACCGTGTTGCAGGGCGTGGACCGCAAGGATCAGCAGGCCGTGGTGCGGGCCATCTACAGCTTCGTGGTGACGAACACGCGCTACGTGGCGCTGGAGTTCGGCATCCACGGCTACAAGCCGTACCGGGTGGACCGGGTGCTGGCGCGGCGCTTCGGCGACTGCAAGGACAAGGCGAGCCTCATCCATGCCATGCTGAAGGTGGCCGGCGTGGACAGCCGGCTGGTGCTGCTGCGCATGCGCAACCTGGGCTCCATCGGCGAGGAGCCGGCGAGCCTGGCGGCCTTCAACCACGCCATCGTCTACGTGCCGCGCTTCGACCTGTACCTGGACGGCACCGCCGAGTTCCACGGCGCGCGCGAGCTGCCCAGCGGGGACCGCGTGGCCAACGTGCTGGTGGTGGAGCCGGGCGGCAAGGCCACCTTCTCCACCACGCCCGAGGCGCGCCCCGAGGACAACGCCACCCGCCTCACCATGAACCTGACGCTGCGCCCGGACGGCAACGCCGACGTCACCGGCGCCACCCGCGTGGGCGGGCAGATGGCGCCCGAGTACCGCCGCGCCTACCGCGCCGTGTCCTCGCGCAAGTCCACCTTCGAGCGCTCCTGGGCCCAGAGCTTCCCCGGCCTCACCGTGCACGACGTGAAGCTCAACGACACCACCCGCCTGGATGACGACGTGCAGGTGGACTTCAAGATGACCATCCCGCGCTTCTCCGAGGCCCTGCCCGGCCAGCTGCGCTTCCTGCCCTTCGGCACCGGCCGCTCCTATACCCAGTCCTACGCCTCGCTCGCCGAGCGCCGCTTCGACCTGGTGATGAGTGGCCCCTGGGTCAACCACTTCTCCTTCCGCTACACGCTGCCCCCCGGCTACGGCGTGGCCGAGCTGCCCCCGGCCTATCAGGAGGAGACGCCCTTCGGCCGCGTGCGCGTCTCCTTCCGGCAGGAGGGCAACCAGCTGCTGTGCGACGGCGAGGTGGCCCTCACCGCCGCCCGGGTGAAGGCGGATGACTACCCGTCCTTCCGCTCCTTCCTCGGCCGGGTGGACCAGTCCTTCGCTCGCAAGGTGACCTTGCGAGGGCCCGCCTCCCCCACCGCGGAACGGTAGAAACGAGAGGGGTCCAGCGCCGAGGCTCCGGGCAAGGCCGCCTGAGCACCCCCCCGGGAAACGCACTCACCGCTCGCGCATCCATGTGCCGGCCCGCATAGGGACAAGGGGGCAGCACACATGGTGAAGTTGGCGCTGTTGGGAGACACCTACCCCAGTCAGCTCCAGGCGAACCCGCAGGCCATTCGGGACCTGGAGGTGGTGTGGGTGGGGAGCTCGCTGGAGGCGTTCCGCGCCGAGGTGCCGGCACTCCGGCCCCAGGTGCTCGCGCTGGACTTCGTGGACCTGGGCAAGGTGCCCGAGCGGCTCGTGCCCGAGCTGCTCGCCCTCACCGGCGCCGCGCACGCCGTCGTCAGCTACCGGCTGACGCACCATGGCATGCTCCAAGCGCTCACTTCTCAACGGATCCGCTTCGTCCAGGGGCCCCTGCCGCTCGGCCTGCTGCGCACCCACGTCCACCGGGCGCTGGACGAGGCGCGTCAGGCCCGGAGCCAGGAGGTGCCCCGGGCCGCGGCCCACGCGCCCAAGCCGCCGCGCTTCACCCACGAGCAGCTCGGCCGGTTGATGGAGCTGGTGGCCACGGTGAAGTGCGAGTGCCCCAACCACCTCGCCCAGCTCATCAGCGGCCTGCGCGCCTTCGAGGACTACTCGAAGGGGTGTGAGAGCCGCGACGAGAAGGACCAGCGGATGCACGCCCTGCTCTACCGGCAGACGGCCGCCGCCCGCGAGGCCATGGAGGACGGGCTCGCGGCGCTGCTCGAGTACGAGAACATCCGGCTGTGAGCCGGGTGCCTCAGCCCGGCAGCAGCGCGGCGAGCAGCTGGCGCACCTCGGTGGGGCCGTCCACCCGGTAGCCGGCGCGCGTCTTCTTGCCGCCCGCGTGGATGGCGAGGGCCCCCTCGGGCAGCGCGGCGAAGAGGTCCTCGTCCGTGCGGTCATCGCCGAGGGCCACCACCAACGTGCCGGGGGCCATGCCCCCGGTGAGGGTGCCCACCACGCGGCCCTTGTTCACCCCGCGCGCGCGCACCTCCACCACCTTGTCGCCGGGCAGCACCTCCAGGGGGCCGTGGGCGAACACCTCGCCGAGGTGCAGCCGCAGCTCCAGCGCCTGCCTCGCGCCGAACACCCGGTCCACCTGCCGGTAGTGCCACGCGAGCGACGCGGACTTCTCCTCCACCAGGGCCCCGGGCACGCGCGCGGCGAAGGCATCGAGCACCGGCCGTACCAGGGCCTTCCAGTCCGTGGGCACGCCCTCCAGGGCCTTCCACTCCTGGCCCGGCGCCAGGCGGGACCAGAGGCCGTGCTCGGCGTGCAGGCCCACCGGGAGCGCGCCGAGCCACGCCTCCAGCGTCTCCTTGGTGCGCCCGCTGACGATGTGCACCCGGGTATCCGGCCGGGTAGCGAGCCGCTGCAGCAGGTCCAACAGCGCCACGTCCGGCGCGGCCAGCTCGGGCCTCGGCGCGAAGGGGACGAGCGTGCCGTCGTAGTCGATGAGGAGCAGCAGGCGCCCGGCCCGGCGCATGCGCTCGAGCGCCACCTCCGCGCCCGCGGGCTCCACGCGCGGAGGGGCCGGGGGGGTGGCCTCGAGCATGTCCAGGAAGGAGCGCACCCACCAGTGCACGTCGTACTCCTTCACCCGGGTGCGCAGGGTGCGCATGCGCGTGCGCCGCTCCTCCTGCGGCATCTCCAGCGCCGCCTCCAGCGCGTCCGCCATGCCCTCCACGTCGTAGGGGTTGATGATCAGCGCGTCCCCCAGCTCGTCCGCCGCGCCGGCGAACTCGCTGAGCACCAGCACGCCGTCCTCGTCCGGGCGCGCGGCGCAGAACTCCTTGGCCACCAGGTTCATGCCGTCGCGGATGGGCGTGACGAGCATCACGTCCGCGGCGCGGTAGAGGGCGGCGAGCTGCTTCTCGTTGAAGGAGCGGTAGAGGTAATGCACCGGGACGTTGTGGACGCTGCCGTACAGGCCGTTGATGCGTCCCACCAGCTCGTCCACCTTCTCGCGGTAGGTGGCGTAGTCCTCCACCCCGGTGCGGCTGGGGACGGCCACCTGGACGAAGCGCAGCCGGCCACGCCAGGCGGGCTCGCGCTCCAGCAGCCGCTGCACCGCCATGAGCCGGCGGGGAATCCCCTTGGTGTAGTCCAGCCGGTCCACGCCCAGCACCAGCCGCTGCTCCGTGCTCTTCTCCCGGTGCACGCGCACCTCGTCGAGCACCGCCGGGTCGTTGGCGAGGTTCTCGAAGGCCTGCGCGTCGATGCCCATGGGGAAGGCGCCCAGCCGCACCTCGCGCCCCTCGTGGTCCACCCGGTCCACCACCGTCTCCAGCCCCAACAGGCGCATGAGGGTGCTGGCGAAGTGGCGCACGTACGTGTGCGTGTGGAAGCCGATGAGGTCCGCGCCCAGCAGGCCGCGCACCAGCTCCACGCGGTGCGGCAGGCTGCGGAAGATCTCACTGGAGGGGAAGGGAATGTGGTGGAAGTAGCCGATGCGCGCCTGGGGCAGCCGCGCGCGCAGGAAGGCCGGCACCAGCATGAGCTGGTAGTCGTGCACCCAGATGGTGTCCCCGGGCTGGTACTGCTTCGCCACCAGGTCGGCGAAGCGCTCGTTCACCTTGCGGTAGATGTCCCAGTCCCGGTCCTGCCGGGGAATGCGATCGATGAGGTAGTGGCACAGCGGCCAGAGGACCTGGTTGGAGTAGCCCTCGTAGTAGCGGCTGACCTCGCTGGCGCTCAGGTGGATGGGCACGCAGCGCAGCTCGGCGAGCTGGGCCTCCACGGACGCGCGCTGCGGCGGCGTGAGGCGCGAGACATCCCCCGGCCAGCCGATCCACACGCCCCCCGAGCGCTCATGCGGGCCGCGCAGGCCCGTGGCGAGCCCTCCGGCACTGCGGACCACGGAGACCCCGTCCTTGTCCGACTTCACGGTGACGGGGAGGCGATTGGAAACGAGCAGGAGTCGGGACATACGTCCCAGACCCTTACTCAGCCACGCGGGAGATGGCCACCCCTGAAATGGGGGCCGTGCCACCTGGAGAACCTTGGCCGCCGCGTGTCCACCCGAGCCGCGCGAGCAGCCGGGGCTCCCGGCCCGGCTTCCAGATGAACGCGTCCAGCACGTAGTGCGTGGCCTGCGGCAGCGCGAGCAGCGGCACCACCAGCGCCAGCACGTCCGCGGGCAGCACCGGGCCGCCCTCGCCGAAGAGGCGCGGACGCTCGTGCCACACCAGCGTGTCCCAGAGCAGCTCCTCCCCGAAGGCGAGCACGCACAGCACCCCCAGGAAGCCGGGCAGGCCCGCGCGCACCACGGGCCCCAGCCAGCCATAACCCCCCTCGGCGAGCCGCCCGCGCGTGTACCGGAAGAGCAGCGCGAAGTAGGGCACGCCGTGCAGGACGACGTTCATCACCGTGAAGGCGAAGTCATCCCGGGCCACCACGATGCCGCCGAACCACGTCACCGCGGTGGCGAGCACGAGCAGCACCTTGCCCACCTGGAGGCCCTCGCCGCGCAGGACGCGCGCCCCCTGGAAGCCCGCCCACGCGGCCAGCACCAGCCCCTGCACGGCGAGCGCCCCGGTGCCCACCCACGCGGGCAGACCGGAGACGAAGTCGTTCTCCACGAACCACCAGAAGGACCGGGGAAGGTTCGCGTGCCACCAGAGCACGGGGCCCAGGGTGGCGGCGTAGATGGCGGCGGCATCGAGCACGCGCTCGGTGTCCGGGACACGGGCCTTGCGGCCATAGAGGGCCACCCAGCCGTACTGCTGGCGGATGAAGTGGAAGAGCGCCGTGTACGCGAAGAGCCGCCAGAAGGTGCCCGGGGAGAGCAGGTACGCGAACACGCCCGACAGGTACGCGGCGAGCGGGGCGGCGATGTAGAGCCCGGGCCGGCTCCGCAGCTCGTCCCCATCGAGGTAGGTGCGGAAGAGCGTGGACCAGACGTGGGCCACGTCGACACAGACGACGAACAGCGCCCACGCCCACAGCGGCGTATCCCCCACGGCGCCCAGCGCGGGCGCGGCGAGCACGAGCGCCACCGACACGAGCGCGCTGCCCGCGAAGACGGAGAGGTCCACGCCTCGTCCGAAGAGCCAGGCCTGGGAGGAAGCGAGAAAACGAGACATCACGCCGGAGGGTACCAGCCTCGAACGTCGAATGGAGGGCCGTCGAATGGACCGCTGCTGAACAGGTACGTGAGGTGCTTCTTTTTTTCCCACCTGCTCGCCGGGCGGACAGGGAAGCTGCCGACGCGCCCAGAATCCCCGGCCCTCGTGGAGTGCCATGCTTCCCGACTCCTCCATCACCTTCGATGACTCGCGCTGGCCACTCCGGCTCGTCCGGTTCGTGGGAACGCCCACGCCCCGGCAGTACGAGCACTACCTGGAGACGGTCTCCTCCAGCCTGCGGCGGCGGGAGCGGTACCTCAGCGTCACCGACCTGACCCGGGGAGGCTTGCCCACGCCCGAGCAGCGGCAGCGGCAGGTCCTCTGGATGCAGGAGCACGAGGGACTCCTGCGCGAGGTGGTGCTCGGGATGGCGTTCGTCATCACCTCGCCCGTCATGCGGCTGTCGGTGAGCACCGTCATGCACTTCAAGCCGCTGCCGGTGCCGTACTTCGTCACCGCCCAGGAGCACGAGGCGATGGGCTGGGCGAGCGCGCGCCTCGAGGAGCAGGGGCTGCGCCTCTCTCCGCCTGAAGCCAAAGCTGGAAGCGGGCCCCGCGTGGCGTCAACATCGCCCCGCCGATGCCTTCCGACCTGACGCCTCCTCCCGCGAACTTCCGCCGCCGGCTCCTCGCCGTGATGCTCGTCACGGGGCTGGTGCCGCTCGTGCTGCTCGGCTTCATCGCCCGGCAGGCCCTGGAGGATCTCCTCTCCGTCTCGCTGACGCCCGTGGAGCAGGTGCTCGAGGACGTGTCCGCGGGGCTCGCCCGCGAGGGCCGCTCCCAGGACGTGCTGGAGGAGGCCCGGCTCAACCTCGCCCAGGCGGAGCTCGCCCGCCGTGCGCTCGCGCGCCGCACACCCTGGCTCATCGGCGTGCTGCTGCTCGTCTCGGCCACCGTGCTCACCGGCGCCGCCGTGCTGCTCGGCCGCGCCCTCACCCGCCCCGTCTCCACCCTCACCCGCGGCATGTGGGCCTACGCGCGGGGAGACCTCTCCGTCCAGCTCCCCGCCCCCGAGACGCCCCGCGACGAGCTGCAATTCCTCCTCGTCCAGTTCAACCGCATGGGCCGCGAACTCGCCGCCCAGCGCGAGCGCCTCAAGGCCGCCGAGCAGATAGCGGCATGGCAGGACGTGGCCCGCGCGCTCGCCCACGAGCTGCGCAACCCCCTCACCGGCATGAAGCTCGCGCTGGCGCGGCTGTCGCGCGGAGACACGCCTCCGGACGCCACGCGCCTCACCGAGTCCGTGTCCCTCTTGCAGGAGGAGGTGGAGCGGCTCATGCGGATGACGCGGAGCTTCTCCGACTTCGCCCGCCTGCCCGCGCCGCGCATCCAACCCGTGGCCCTGCGCCCGCTGCTCGCCGACGTGTGCGCCCTCTACCAGGACACCTCGCCCGTGCCCGTGGAGTTGCAACCCGGCCCCGAGCCCTCGCTCTCCGCGGACCCGGACGGCCTGCGCCGCCTCTTCGGCAACCTCGTCAAGAACGCCACCGAGGCCTCCACGGCCGGCTCCGCCCCCGTGCGCATCGCCATCGAGACACTCGCCTCGGCGGTGCGCGTCTCCATCCGTGACGGAGGCAGTGGGATTGACGAAGTGCTCGAGGGCCCCGCCCTCACCCGGGGCCTCTTCAGCACCAAGCCCGAGGGCAGCGGCCTGGGACTGCCCATCGCCCAGAAGATCGTCCACGAGCACGGCGGCACCCTGCGCCTGGAGCCCGCGCCCGGTGGCGGCACGCTCGCGCTCGTGGAGCTGCCCCAGAACCACAACACACCGGAAGGAGCATGAGGGACATGAGGCGCAGTGGAAGCAGGACGGGGCGCACCTGGGGGCTGGCGGGTTTTCTCGTGGTGCTCGTGGCGGCCCTCGGGGCCTGGGCGGAGCCGCCCGCCTCGAAGCTTCCTGGCCGGAAGCCTGATTCCAAGGAGCCCTGGGGCCCTTTCCTTGGCAAGGCCGCACATGACGCCATTGGCAAAGAGTACCGCCTGCAGCATCCCTCCAACACCGTCTTCCTCGGAACCATCAACCTCTACAAAATCGTGGAGCAAGGGAAGTTGGGGGACCCCGAACGCCTTTCGGAGTTCGTGAGGCTCTTGCGTCCGGACATCACCGATACCCGCGCCCTCGTGCTCTTCGAGATCAAACCGGACAATGAGGCGTCACGCGAGGAAGGGAGAGAACAGGTGGGGCGCTACCTGGCGGCTCTGAATGAGGCTGTCGACCCTGACAAGAAGCTCACGAGAGGCACCGGCTTCGAAGGGTCGCTCTTCCTCGAATTCGAAAACGGGGGCGCACTCTGGAGGTTGTCCTGGCGCACGCCAGAACCCGGAGTGACGCTGTACCGCTGGAGCTACCGGCGCAAGAAGTCCGGTGCTTCCTGGAAGGAGCGAGCGGCCCAGAAGGAAGAGGAGTTGCCCAGGGAAGAGGTAGAACAGCGCGGCGAATTGGCCGAGCAGGCCATCCGGTCTGCTTATGAAGGAGGAGAACGCCCCAAGGGATTCCAGGGTCAGGTCTACCTGCCCGCGGATTGCCGCTGAGCAGGCGGGAGGCGATTGAGGAGCTGTTGACCGCCGTGTTAGGCCGAAAGCCATGCCCATGGAACAAGCCCCAGCGCTCGAGTTTCCAGCGATGCTCTACGGCACCAAGGTCACCACTCGCCGCAAGGTGGGTGCCGAGGGCCGCTGGTGGGCCCGGGAGTACCTCAAGACCGGTTCCTTTCCCCAGCCCCGGGAGATGCGCCAGGTGCCGCCTGGCGAAGTGCTACTCATGCACTCAGGGGCCGACTTCGACACGGGCGACCCCCGCTGGCGAATGCATATGTTCGGCGACGTCTTCATGTACTTGAATGAGGGAGTCCCGAAGGAGGAGCGCCAGCGCATGAGGGATGCCTTCGAGTCCTTCTGCCTCAGCACCCCTTGGGGGGCTCTCGACCATGTCGTGTCTCCGTATCCCTTGCGGAGCGCTGAGCGCATGGCGAAACGGCTCGCCGCCGTGCTCCACTTCTGGGAGGTGCTCCAGGGCCTTCGCTACGCGTTCTGGTCATTCGATCAGAAGTACACGCTGGAAGAGCTCATGGATGACATCTACCGCAGGACCCTGGAGGCCTGGTGCCCCGGAGGCCCTGCCTCGGTCCGCGAGCACATGGCCCTGACCGTGGAGCGCATGTCTCGCGCGACCCGAGAGGATTGCATCGAGGCCCTGCTGCGAATGATTCCCCCCCTGGTCGCGGCGGACACCGAATTCAAGCACCCCGAGGTGCTCAGCGACCCGGGCTTCCTGCGCGAGCGCCTCTCGACGCTTCCCTCGAAGGACTTCGATGATTTCTCCAGTGCCTACAAATACACGGTGACCATACAGTTGGCTGCCTGGGACAGAAAGCTGGGGTGGCATTAGCATCATCCTTCCCGCCCCTCAGTCCGTGAGCCCAGCTCGCTCACCCAGGCCCACTTCTCCCTCATCCAGCGTGCTCGGTAACACATGCCCCCATGCCGCACCCGCTCCTGGGGAACAGGGCGCGGCCCTCCCTCCACTCCCCGAGGCCGGTCCCCTTGACTGCTGACCCTCACTCATCCATTTAATGACCCGAGGTCATCAACTGTCGCGGAGAGAGCACCGTGACGAGAGGGTGGGTCATGGGAATGCAGGAGCAGATGGTGGGCTACTTCGCGGCGGAGAAGGCGGAGAGCTGGCTGTTCATGCTCGCGGGGGTGGTGGCGGTGGGCGTGGCGGTGTGGCTGCTGGTGACGGGCCACACGTACCGGGGCATGGCGTACCCGCTCATCGCGGTGGGCCTCATCCAGCTGGTGGTGGGCGGCACGGTGGCCTTCCGCACCGACGCGCAGGTGGCGGCGCTCACGCAGCAGCTCGCCGCATCCCCCCTGGCCTTCCAGCGGGCGGAGGTACCGCGCATGGAGGTCGTGATGCGCAACTTCGAGCTCTACAAGCGGGTGGAGGTGGGCCTGGTGCTGGTGGGGGTGGGGCTCGCGTATGCGTTCCGCCGCAAGGAAGTGCTGTACGGGGTGGGCGTGGGGCTGGTGATGCAGGCGTCGCTGATGCTGGTGTTGGACCTGTTCGCGGAGAAGCGGGGAGACGACTACCTGGCGGCGGTCCGCGCCCTTCCCACCGTGAGTGAACCCGCGCCCGCCGGGGCGACGCCGGTGGCGGACGACAGCCCGCGTTGAACAGGCGCCGGGGCCCTTGCGCTACGCTGGGCCCGTGAATTCGCCTGTCAC
Source organism: Archangium sp. (assembly GCF_057119385.1). Lineage (NCBI taxonomy): Bacteria > Pseudomonadati > Myxococcota > Myxococcia > Myxococcales > Archangiaceae > Archangium > Archangium sp. Next base: position 21,717 of record NZ_DBNGVP010000078.1, read on the forward strand.
CGCTCCACGCCCCCAGACGTCCGGCCCGCGCATCCTCCTGGTGGATGACGACCCCGGCGTCCTCAAGGGCCTGCGGGGCCTGCTCTCCGACGAGGGCTTCTCCCCCGTGGAGGCCCGCTCCACCGCCGAGGCCGTGCGCCTGCTCGACGCCCCCGGCGAGCCTCCCGCGTTGATGGTGCTGGACCTGCGCATGCCCGGAGAGACGGGCCTGGAGCTGCTCGCGCGGCTGCCTCGTCCCCTGCCCCTCCCGGTGGTGGTGCTCTCCGGCGAGGCCTCCCCCGCCGAGGCCGTGCAGGCACTGAAGCTGGGGGCCACCGACTTCGTGGAGAAGCCGCCCTCGCCCGAGCGGTTGCTCACCGCGCTGCGCAACGCGTTGGCGCTGAGCGAGCTGCGCGAGGAGCAGCAGCGGCTGCGCGAGGAGCTGGCCCGGCCCGGGCACCTGGTGGGGGACAGCCCGGCCATGGAGTCCCTGCGCACGCTCATCGCCCGGGTGGGCCCGAGCGACACCGCCATCCTGATTACGGGCGAGACGGGCACGGGCAAGGAGCGCGTGGCGCGGGCGCTGCATCTGGTCTCCGGACGCAAGGGACGGCTGGTGGCGGTCAACTGCGCCGCCATCCCCTCCACCCTGCTGGAGAGCGAGCTGTTCGGCCACGAGCGCGGGGCCTTCTCGGGCGCCACGGCGCGGCGGCTCGGCCGTATCGAGCAGGCGCACGGCGGCACGCTGTTCCTCGACGAGCTGGGGGACATGCCACTGGAGCTGCAGGCGAAGCTGCTGCGCGTGCTGGAGACGAAGGAGGTGGAGCGGCTGGGCGGAGGAATGCCCATTCCGGTGAACGTGCGCATCCTGGCGGCCACACACCGGGACCTGGCGCTGGCGGTGCGGGAGGGGCGCTTCCGGCAGGACCTCTACTTCCGGCTCAACGTGCTGCCGCTCACGCTGCCGCCCCTGCGCGAGCGGCCCGAGGACATCCTCCCGCTGGCGCGCGCCTTCGCGGCGGAGCTGGCCAGGCCGAACGTGAAGCTGGAGCTGGCACCCGGGGCCGAGGAGGCCCTGCGCGCCTGGCCCTGGCCCGGCAACGTGCGCGAGCTGCGCAACTACATCGAGCGGCAGAACCTGCTGCGAGGCCAGGGACCGCTCACGCTGACGCCCGAGTCGCTCACGGGCGCGGCGGCGCTGACGGCGGCGGCCCCCGCGCGGCTGGTGCTCGGACAGAAGAGCTACCGCGAGCACGTGGACGACTTCGAGCGCACGCTCATCAAGGCGGCGCTGGAGGAGGGAGGCAGCATCGCCGGGGCGGCGCGCCTGCTCCAGGTGGACCGGGGCAACCTCCACCGCCGCATCAAGGCGCTCGGCATCCCCGCCACGTGAGGGGATGCCGGCGCCTCAGCGCTCGCGCAAGGCGCTCAACACCTCGCGGGCCACGGCCGCGGACGAGGCGGGGTTCTGCCCGGTGACCAGGCGCCCGTCACGCACCGCGAAGCTCTTCCACATGGGGCCGCGCTCGTAGTTGCCACCCAGCTCCTTCAGCCGCGTCTCCAGCGCGAAGGGCACCACCTTGTCGAGCTTCACCGCCGCCTCCTCCTCGTTGGAGAAGCCGGCCACCCGCCGTCCAGCCACCAGCGGCTTGCCGGCCTTGTCCTTCACCCCCACCAGCGCCGCGGGCCCGTGGCAGACCGCCGCCACCACCGCGCCCCGATCCCACTCCTTCCCCAGCATCTTGTGCAGCGGCGCATACGCGGCCAGGTCCCACATGACGCCGTGGCCACCCACCACGAAATAGGCGTCATAGGTGCCCTTCACCTGCTCGAGCGCGAGGGTGTTCTCCATCTTCTTCACCGCGGCCGGGTCCGCCAGGAAGGCGCGCACCACCTCCGACTGCTCCCCGAGGCTGCGCGGATCCGCCGGGGCCTTGCCTCCGAGCGGCGAGGCGATGTCCACCTGCGCTCCCGCCGTGGAGAACTCGGCGTAGGGCGCGGCGAGCTCTTCCATCCAGAAGCCGGTGCGCTCGCCGCTGGCGCCCATCTGCTCGTGGCTGGTGACAATCAACAGGATCTTCAACACCTTCACCGCGGTCATTGCGCCCATGCTCCTGGCTCCTCATGCGGGGCGGGGCCTTCCCGCCACCCGATGGACGGAGGAATAGCCCGGGGGCTGTGTTTAGAAACGCTCGGGTTTCTACGCATAATGTAGAGCCATGCTTGTCAATCACGAGGCGCTCTGGACGTTGCTGGAGGTGAGCCGGGCGGGGACCCACGCGGCGGCGGCGGCCCGGCTGGGGGTGACACCCTCGGCGGTGGGGCAGCAGCTCAAGGCGTTGGAGGGCCAGTTGGGGCTGACGCTCTTCGAGCGGGTGGGACGGCGCGCGCGGCTCACCACGGCCGGGGCGGTGTTGGTGGCGCGGCTGCGGGAGCACCTGCCCGCGGTGGAAGCCGCCGTCGAGGAAGCGAGGGCCGAGCAGACGGCGGTGCGCGGCGAGGTGAGGCTGGGTGGCCCGGCGCCCTTCTGCCGTGTCTGGCTGCGGCCGCGCCTGCCGCCGCTGTTCGCCCGCTACCCGGAGTTCACGCTCTCGGTGCGCTTCGAGGTGGCCTCGGTGCTGGTCCGCCGGCTGCTCGCCGGGGAGGTGGACCTGGCGGTGATCGGCGCCCCCGTCGATGAGGTGGCGCTGGAGTCACGCGCCATCGCCCAGGAGGAGTTCATCGCGGTGGCCTCGCCTCGCTACCTGGACGGGCGGGGAACGCCACGCACCGTGGCGGACTTCTCCGCGCAGCGCTACATCGCCTTCGACAAGGACCTGGCCATGCTGGCGCCCTGGTGGCGTACCGCCTTCGGGCCGCGCACCCCGCTGCCCCAGGGCGTGGTGTGCCATATCGCCAACCTGGATGAGATGCTGGCCCTGGCCGAGGCCGGGTGCGGCATCGCGGTGTTGCCCGACTACCTGGTGGAAGCCAGCCTGAGCGCCGGGCGGGTGTTGGCGCTCAGGCCGGAGCGGCGGCACGGCCCGCTGCGCCAGCCTCGAGCCACCCTGTGGCTGGCCTGGCGGCGTGCTTCGGCTCCGACCGCACGATTCCTCGCGGTGCGTGACTGGCTGCTGGGGGCCAGCCCGGCGGCGCGGCAGAGGCCCGGTTGAGACCGCCCGATGTCATCAGCACATCACCCCGCGACATCAGGATGTGGAGATGACATCCTCCGCGAGGTGCGGCCCCCTGTGGTTTCGCGCACTTGCAGCGCCCGCCGGCCTGGAACGCCTCATGCTCCTCCCGTCCCGCATGAACCGCATCGCACACCTTCTCTGCTTCCTGTCACTCGCGGCCAACGCCCAGGGCGTCGCCACGCCCCAGACGCCCGAGACCTCCGGCAAGGACGGCACGACGCCCCCGGCCGCCACCCAGGAGGCGCCCCCACCCCGGCCGCCAGAAGACCCCTGCCTGGCCGAGGCGGACGACGCGCCGGACTCCGAGGTGCTCGGCGCGCTGCGGCTGAGCGTCAACGGGGAGAACCGCGCGCTGGCGGACGTGAAGCTCGAGGGCCTCCAGCGCCTCTCCGAGCCCGTGGTGCGCGCACTGGCGCACGTTCCGGAGAAGGGCACGCTCTCCCCGGAGCAGGCGGCCCTCATCCTCGAGCGTCTCGCGAGCACGGGGCTGTTCTCGAAGGTGACGCCCACGGTTCGGCTCGCGGAGGGCGCGACGCCGGTGCTGGTGGTGGCCCTGGAGGAGCAGCCCCACGTGACGAGCGTGGACATCACCGGCCTGCAGAAGGACGAGCAGGAGGACGTACAGGACCAGCTGTTCCGCCTGCCGCCGTCCGCCTCCACGAACGATGAGGAGGAGGACGACGACGACGACGACGCGGAGACCCTCGTGCACATCGGAGCGGAGGGAATCCGGTGGCACGTGTCCTCCCGGAAGTGCCTGGCGCCGAACCCGCCGAAGGAGCTGCTGGCCTTCTTCGATGACGAGGGCCGGTTCCACCCGGGCTTCGTGTGGAAGGGGCTGCCCGAGGCGCTGGAGCGCGCACAGGACGAGCTCGAGGACGAGGGCTACCTGCTCGCGAGCCTCGACGCCACGCTGACACCGGAGGGGCAGCTGCGGCTGCGGGTGGACGAGGGCACGGTGGAGGCGGTGGAGGTGCGGGGCGTGGAGGAGGACGTGGCGGCGCGGGTGCGCGAGGTCATGGGCATCAAGCCCGGCGACGTCCTGCTGCGCAGCGATCTGCGCCGGGCGGAGGAGCGTCTGGAGCACGAGATGCCCTTCCTCAAGCTGCGGGACGTGGAGGCGCTGCCCAGGCCGGCCACGCGCTTCGAGGAGGTGCGCGAGGAGAACGGCGGGCGGCGCTACCGGCCGGTGGAGGAGACGCAGCGCGAGAAGAAGCGCAAGCACTGGGACGACGACGTGGAGCTGTCCTGGGAGGCATTGGCGGAGGGGTGGAAGCACGGCTCCGGGGACGAGGCCATCACCACCGTGGGCCGCCGCGTGGTGGTGCACGCGCGCCCGAGAGGCTCCAGCTTCGACGCGGAGCTCATCCCCATGCACACGCAGGTGACGGGCTTCGCGCCCGGCCTGTCGGGCTCGCTCAAGCTGTGGGACGTGCACAACCGGGCCCACGTGACGCTGGAGGGGGCACTGACCATCCCCCTGCGCTGGGGCGGCCAGCGCATCCCGGGCGATCCGGAGCAAACGGCCTTCCAGCGGCGGCTCAACTGGCTGGTGGGAGCGAAGGTGGAGGTGCCGGCGGTGCGGCTCGCCGAGGTGGGCGTCCAGCTGTATGACTTCACGGACACCAACGACCGGTGGCGGATGGGCGCCATCGACTCGTACATCTACTCCGCGCTGCTCAACCGCCCGGACGCGGAGTACTTCCGGCGCAAGGGCCTCACGGGCTTCGCCACCTGGCGCCTGTCGCCCCAGCTGCTCGTGGGGGCGGAGTACCGCCGGGACACGTATGACTCGCTGGTGAGCTTCTCGCCGCCCTTCTCGCTCTTCCGGCGCGACTCGGCGCCCTTCCCCAACCCGCTGGTGGACGAGGGACGGATGACGTCGGTGGTGGGCCGCATCGAGTACGCGAGCGACGCGAAGCGCTCCTCGCGCGGGGGCCCGCTCTTCCGCAACCCCGAGCTGTCCCAGGTGCGGCACGACTGGGGTTGGCCGGAGCGGACGGCGGTGCGCAACCTGCTGACGCTGGAGGTGGGCAGCCCGGCGCTGGGCGGTGGCGCGGAGTACCGCTTCTGGAAGCTGGTGAGCGACAACGTGCTGTACGTGAACACCGGCCACGATGACGGCCTGCGGCTGCGCGTGCGCGCGGCGGGCGGCGAGGACCTGCCCCTGCAGAAGCAGGAGGCCCTGGGCGGGTGGAGCGGGCTGCGCGGCTACGCCTTCAAGGAGTTCCGCGGGGACGCCTCGCTGCTGGCGAGCGCGGAGTACCGGTGGGACTTCATCGGGGTCTTCGCGGACATGGGCACGGTGCACACCCAGGAGCTGGGCTGGATGGATCCGAAGCTGGGCCTGGGCGCGCAGCTGTACTTCGGGGACTCGGTGCACCTGTCGGTGGCCTGGCGCACGGACGAGCGCGCGTCGCTCTCCCCCGAGGCGCGGCTGCTCTTCGTGCGGCCCTTCTGAGACACCATGCGGCCGACTGGCACGAGCAGAGGGAGGAGTTCCGGCGCGGCGCTGGTGGCCGCGTTGGGCCTGCTCGCGCCCGTGGCCCGGGGCGAGGAGCCGCCGAAGGTGACGTGCTCGGCGGCGCGGACGGGGCGGCGCGTGGTGGTGCGGCCCGAGGCGCTCGCGCTGGTGGCGCCCGAGCTGGAGCGGTTGATGCGGCTGGGGCTGGCGGGGCGGCTGGAGGTGGAGCTGACGCTGCTGCGGCGCCGGCCGCTGTGGTTCTCCGAGCGGATGGACGCGGCGAGGCTGACGCAGGTGCTGGCGTACTCGGCGAAGGAGGGCGGCTGGCTGCTGGACGGCAGGCCGCTGGCGGCGGGCGTGGGAACGCTGGAGCTGGAGCGGGTGGCGTGGACGCTGGAGGAGGAGCCGGAGGCCGGCGCGGCCCTCGAGGTGGAGGTGGGGGTGCGGCTGCAGGTGGTGACGGCGGCGAGCCTGGGCAAGATGGCGCAGTGGCTCACACAGGGGGAGAAGACGGAGGCGCAGCGCTCGGCGCTGACGCGGGGCCTGCTGCGCACCGTGGCCGAGGACCTCACGCGCCGCGCCGAGGGCCGCTGCTCCGTCCAGCGGCCCTGAGCGGTTCCTCTCCGGCGCCCCCGTGAGCGGGGGGATGGCTTTCACTGACTCCTGATGGAGTCGTACACGCGGTGGATGGCGCTCTCGTTGGTGGCGATATCGCCGATGGCCACCATGAAGAGGTTCTTCCTGCCACCTGTCACGAGGGTGAGATCCCAATCACACGCCTCACCCCCGCAGATGCCGATGCCCTCGGCATGAACCAGCGTCAGGCCGTGGCTCTGCTGGCTGACGGGCTGGTTGGTGAGCTGGGCATCCTGGATGCTGTCGCCCAGCTCCTGGCTGATGGCGTCGAGCAGATCCGCGGAGCTGTCGATATCCGTCACCAGGAAGATCATGGAGACCGTCCCGTTCAGATTGGTGGCGATGAGGGCGTCGCCGTCCTGTGAGTACGTCCACCCACGGGGCAGAACGAATTTCAGGCCGCTCTCCGGATGGATGATCTCCTCGGCCAGGGCGGGGGCGGCGAGCAGGCTCAGCGTGACGAGCAGCAGGACATGGGCTTTTCGCATGGGACTCTCCGCGTGGCTGTTTCCCCCTGTTGAATTGGAGACGGGGGGTTCCAGGGGAAAGAGGCCCCCCCGAAGAAGACGGGCGGCCCTGCGGGGGCTCAAGAGGCCTCCTCGGGCAGGGGAGTGCGGTGGTGGGAGCGCTCACATGCCTCGTATCTGCTCCGGGCCGTCTCCTCGCTCTCGTCGAAATAGGTGTGACGCAATTCGGAGGAGAGACAGTTCGTGCGGGCCTCCTGGAGCAGTTGCTGAATGGACTCGATGGAGACGGGCCAGTTTCTCGCGATTCCATCCACGGAACCGGTGAGGACCCGCGCCCCATCCGGGCTGAACGCGATGGCCGTGAGTGACGCCGTGGACCACTTCCACACCGTGAGGGGCCTGCCCTTCCCATCCGCCCGCCACACGCGCACCGTCCCGTCCAGGGAGGCCGTCACCACCCGCTTCCCATCCGGGCTGAACACGGCGGCCGCGGGCGGCTTCGTGTTCCCCCACCCCCTCGGCTCGCTCGCCCCGTCCCCGGAAGCAGCCATCTTCCGCTCCCCCTCGGGGCTGAACACGGCGGCCGAGACATCCGCCTCTCGAGCGTGCAACTCGATCGGCTTGCCCGACCCATCCGCGCGCCACACCCACGCCGTCCCGTCCAGGGAGGCCGCCACCACCCGCTCCCCCTTGGGGCTGAACGCGACGGACTGGAGTCCCCGGGTGGGCCCCGACAACTTCACCGGCTCGCCCGAGCCGTCCGCGCGCCACACCCACGCCGTCCCGTCATAGGAAGCCGCCACCACCCGCTCCCCGTTGGGACTGAACGCGGCGGCCGTGAGCGGCTTCGTGCGCCCGAAGACCAGCGGCTTGCCCCCTCCGCCCGCGAACGCGGTGGGCTCGATCGCCCACTCGTGCTCCTTCAACACCACCGGCGTGCCCGTCCCATCCGCGTTCCACACCCGCGCCGTCCCGTCCGAGGATGTCGTCACCACCCGCTCCCCCTTGGGGCTGAACGCGGCGGAGGTGACACCCGCCTCGTGCCCCTTCAACACCACCGGCTCGCCCGTCCCGTCCGCGCGCCACACCCGCGCCGTCCCGTCCTCGGAAGCCGTCACCACGTGCTGCCCGTCCGGGCTGAACGCGACAGACATCACCGGCCCCTCGTGCCCCTTCAACACCACCGGCTCGCCCGTCCCGTCCGCCCGCCACACCCGCGCCGTCCCATCCAGGGAAGCCGTTGCCACCCGCTGTCCGTCCGGGCTGAAGGCGACCGCCACGAGTGGCTCCTCGGGCCCGCGCAGCAGCACCGGCTCGCCCGTCCCGTCCACCTGCCATACCCGCGCCGTCCTGTCCGTGGAGGCCGTCATCACACGCTGTCCGTCCGAGCTGAACGCGACAGACCGCACCGGCCCCTCGTGCCCCGCCCACAGCACCGGCTCGCCCGTCCCGTCCACACGCCACACCCGCGCTGTCCCGTCCGAGGAGGCCGTCACCACGCGCTCCCCCTTCGGGCTGAACGCGGCGGCCGTGAGCGACTTCGTGTGCCCCTTCAACACCACCGGCTCGCCCGTCCCGTCCGCCCGCCACACGCGCACCGTCCCGTCGAAGGAAGCTGTCAACACCCGCTCCCCCTCCGGGCTGAACACGACGGCCGTGAGCGACTCCGTGTGCCCGCACAACACCACTGGCTTCCCAGTCCCGTCCGCCCGCCACACGCGCACCGTCCCGTTGAAGGAAGCCGTCACCACGCGCTCCCCCTTCGGGCTGAACGCGGCGGACTGGAGTGGCTCCTCCTGGCGTGGCGTCCCCTGGAGTGGACGCGCCGTGCATTGCTCCGCGAGCCCCTTCAACACCACCGTCATGCCCGTCCCGTCCGCGCGCCACACCCGCGCCGTCCCGTCCATGGAAGCCGTCACCACGCGCTGCCCGTCCGGGCTGAACGCGGCGGACGTGAGCGGCTTCGTGTGCCCCTTCAACGCCACCGGCACGCCCGTCCCGTCCGCGCGCCACACCCGCGCCGTCCCGTCCGAGGACGTCGTCACCACCCGATCCCCCGCCGGGCTGAACGTGGCGGAAGTGACACCCGCCTCGTGCCCCGTCAACGCCACCGGCACGTCCATCCCGTCCGCGCGCCACACCCGCGCCGTCCCGTCCGAGGAAGCCGTCACCACGTGCTGCCCGTCCGGGCTGAACGCGACAGACCTCACCGTCCCCTCGTGCACCTCCAACACCACCGGCTCGCCCGTCCCATCCGCGCGCCACACCCGCGCCGTCCCGTCCTCGGAGGCCGTCACCACGTGCTGCCCGTCCGGACTGATCGCCGCGGCCGTGATGAGCTCCCCAGCGGGAAGCACCCCGATGAGATGATTCGAGGCCAGCGCCTCGTTCGACAGCTCCACCCACCCCCGCACCTTCTTCGGATGTTTGATCTCCGAGAGCAGACTGATCGCCGTATCGGGCTGATCGCGCGCCACCCATTCCTGAGCGCCCGCCATCAGGGCTTGATCCAGGACCAGTCGCTTCAGTCCCAGGGTCCAGAGCAGCAGGGCGCCCATCAGCAGCGCCCCCGCGGAGGACACCGCCGTGACGAGGAGCAACCTGCGCCGGCTGGCCCGCTCCCGTTGCCGCCTGCGCGCCGCCTCCTCCCGCTTCAGCCGCTCGCGCTCGAGCGCCCGCTCCTCCCCCAGCCGCTTGCTCCGGAGCTCCAGCACCTTCCTGGCCAGCCAGTCGTGGCCCAGCTCGAAGTAGCGGCTCCCCCCGTGCGCCTCCGCCCTCAGCACCGCCGCGTCCTCCAGGCTCTTCAAGACCTTCTGCGCCTCCCCCGCCGGCAGCACCGCCCGCGCCTGCTCCTCCATCAGCAGCGTCCGCGTGCCGTCGCTCGCCACCAGGTACTCCTCCAGCAGCCTCCGCGCATCCGCCTTCAGCGGCCCCAACCCCTCCAGCGTCGCCTCCAGGTACCTGTGCACGATGGGCTCCGCATCCACCGGCCCCGCCACGCTTCCCTTCTCCGCCCGCTCCTCCCACAGCGCATGGCAGACGATCTGCGCGAACGCCGCCTGCACCTCCGCCTCGTCCGTCTCTGCCTGCCCCTTCTCCCGCACCTGGAGGATCAACCGGCGCACCTCGTCCTTCTCCCACGTCTGCTTCGGCACGCCCATGCCCGCCAGCTGACAGGCCACCCCCACCATCTCCCCCACCGTGAGCGGCCCCAGCCGGAAGCCCTGCTCCCACAGCACCTTCCGTCCCCTCGCCCTGTGCCGGAAGCGCCCCAGGTAGTCCTCCCGCAGCGCCAGCACCAGCTGCAGCCCCCGGACGGGCTTGTGCGCCAGCAGCTCCAGGCACTTCACCAGCTCGCCCAGCTCCTCCGCTTTCCTGTCCGGGAACAGCAGCTGCTCCAGTTGATCCAGGTAGAGGAGGACGGGCCGCTCCGAGGAGCGCTTCTCCCACCGGATGGCTTCCTCGATGGCCTCGGCGGGCGCCATCCCCGCGGGCACCTCTCCCAGCTCGAAGCGGGAGAACATCGCCTTCGCCAGCACTTCCAGCGGCGGCTCCTCCTTCAGCCAGGCATCCACGCGCACCGTGCGGAAGCGGTACTGCACCTCCAGCAGGGGCACCACCCCGGCCTGCATCAGCGACGACTTGCCCGACCCCGACGGGCCGAAGAGCAGGACACACGGGTGCATCAGGATGTTGTTGGCCAGCAGCCGCGTGCACTCCTCCCGGCCCAGGAAACGCTCGCGCTCCTGCTCCCGGTAGGGTTTGGGCCCCGGAAAGGGATTGATCCGCTCCGCTCCACTCATGGCGCCCTCGCCTCCTCGGACGTGCCGAGCGAGCCCACCAGCTCCGGAACACCCGAGCCGACGACCTGCACGCCCTCGCCCCCCTCTCCCCCCGGCAGGCCCTTGCCGCTCTCCCACAGGCGCCGCTCCTTCTTCGCCGCCTCGGGCTCGAGCAACACCACGCTTCCGAACGGCAGGGGCCTCCTCCCGAAGAGCCGGTGGAGCAACATGCGGTGGTGCCAGGACAGCAGCGACATGCCCAGCAGCAGGACGGGCTGGTTGTACAGCTCGCCCCCGATGAAGCTGGTGAGCTCGGGAGGACGCAGCTCATTCAGCTCATGGATGCCCAGCAGGTAGTGGTCCTCGGTGATGAGGGGCTGGCCGGAGTCCCGCTCCGGCAGGAAGCCGCTGTAGAGCCGGAGCACCATGAGCTCCCGCTGCCTGTCGCGCTCCCTGGGCAGATCTGCGATCTGCTCCCAGCCCTCCGCGCCCGCCGCGCGCCGCATCATGGTCGCCGGCGCGTCCGAGCGTGCGCCAGGCGCCGGCGGCTGGATGGCATAGAGCGTGAGCTCCGGCCGCTGCTCGGCCAGGACGAGCTCCAGCATGGGGAAGCGCAGCAGGGTGATGTGGACCCCGGGCACGAGCCGCCGCGCCAAGGACACGAGCAGGGGCGAGGCCGGCTGGACGCTCTTGAACACGTTCTGGAACCGCCAGAGCAGCCGCTCCTCCGACCAATGCAGCACATACCGCTCGGTGAGGGCGCTCAGCGGCAACCAGCGGAGCGCGTCGCCATCCTCTCCCTCCTTCGCGAGCTCCTCGCACAGGTGCTGGCGGAAGTCCCCCTCCAGCACCAGACGCTCGTCCTTCCACTGGTCCCCCAGCAGCAGGGTGAAGGGCCCCTCCAGCAGCCGCTGCAGGGCTGGCGAGGGCGGTGCCACGTCCACGGCCGCCCCCGGGGAGAGGGGCCGCGGAGGGGAGACCCTCCGGCCCTCGAAATCGAACAGCACGGAGTCGTGCCCGCGCAGGTAGAGCACCGGCGAGAAGGCCTCGGCGCTGCACTGGAACTCGCCCAACACCGCCCGCCGGGCATCGTTGAGGGCGAGCGCCACGTCTCCCCGCCGTTTGGCTTTGCCGGTGAGCTCCCGGTAGAAGGTCGCCGAGGACGTGCGCGCCACGTCCGTCTTGACCGGCCAGAGATGGGCGACGACCGCATCCGCGCCGGCCCGGGCGAGCAGCTCCGCCGCGCTGGCCAGCGCCCCGGGATTCGCGCCTTCACACGCCTCGAGGACCATCAGCAGCAGGTGATGGCGCAACCGCTCCTGGAGTTGCTGGGCCAACAGCTCCACGCGAATCCAGCACGGCTCGCCGCGGTCGTCCTCCCCCAGGAACAGGGTGGGAATGCCCTTCTCGAGGCCGCCATGGCCGATGAAATGGATGACGTGAGGGAAGGGCTCGCACGCCAGGCGGTCGGACAGGGAGCGCCACCCGGCGCGGGAATCGGTGAGGGGCTCGAGCCACTCGATCTCCCCTGTCGAGATGCGCTCGGCGAGCGCCTGCTTCAGCGTCGTGAGGGCCGCGGGGCCCGAGGGGGCGATGGGCAGGACGCGGATGGCACCGGACACCTCGAGCACCTTGAAGGGATCCGTCGAGTGCACGCCCCGCGTCGGGAGCACGTCCGGCGAGTTGCCCAGGAAGCCCATGGTCGTCCCGGGCTCGCAGATCGCCTCCCAGGGAACGGCCTGGAGCGAGGGCTCGTGGAGCATCAGCCGGAGCAGGACCTGGCCGCTCCCCGCCGCTTCGTGGAGTTGAGCCCACACCGTCTGGATCTTCCCGCGGAAGAGGGCCTGGTGGAGGGCATGGGCCCGCTCGAGCAGGGCCCCTTCGAGCGGCTTGCACCCCTGGGCGGCCTTGCCCACGTCGGCCGAGAACCGTTCCAGCGACTCGAGCGTGAAGTCGGGACCGAGGGAGATGGGTTCGGTCTGCTCATCCCGGCTCCCGCCCTGGACACGCACCTGCACCTCGGCCCCGGCGCGCCGGAGCTCGAGCTCCACCCATTCCTTGGACGATTTCCAGGCTGACACCACGCCACCCCCTTGTTCCGGCGCTGTGCACCGCGCGGCGCGAGCACGCCAGAGCCACCCTCAAGTTAGGAAGGGCGCGCGAGGACGAGGAGCGCCCCTGTCGCTCCGATTGGGAGGGCTGCCGTGGCGTCGCTTCTCCGAACGGACCCTGTCCTGCCCGGCCTCGTGGGCGTCCTGGGCTGGAGCCGCTCATGACGCTCGGAGAGCCCCTCCCGGAGCCGCTGCGCCTCACGACTCCACTGGCCCACTCAGGAATCCCTATCGTGCTTCCACGGCGGCCTGGAACTCCACCGGCTTCTTGCGGATGCCGAGGCTGAGCGGCACGGCCAGCAGGGCGACGACCGTGGCCACCAGGTAGACGTCGTTGATGCCTTCCACGAACGAGAACAGCTCGATGTGACGGCGCTCCGTCATCCCCTGCCGCACGAGCACCTCCGCCTCCCCCTTGATCTCCGCGAGCATCTCGGACCGCCGCCGCTCGATCGGCTCGTAGTGCCGGCGCACGATGGCCACCACGAGCTCCTCCTTGGTGCCGAAGTGGTAGCCCACCGCGAAGTTGTTGGACTGGCCCGCCGCCTCGCTCACCTGGCGGTTGGAGACCGCCTCCACCCCGTGCTCCGCGAACAACCGCTCCGCCGTGACGAGCAGCAGCTCGCGCGTCTCGCTGCTCCGGTCGGACTTGCCCGAGCTCAATGCAGAGGCCCGCCCGAGGAGCGGACGGCCGGGGCCGGGGGACAGGAGCGGACGGCTCAGGGCGAGAACGAGGCGCAGACGCGCACGCCGATGGCGGCATCCCGCGCCGTCGGATCTCCCTCGGAGATCTGCGCGACGTAGGCACCGAAGGAGTTGTAGTACCAGGCGCCGCCCCGGAGGACGACGCGGCCGAACTCCCCGGTCGGCGAGCGGGTGAGCTCGAAGGCGTTGCCGGCCATGTCCTCCAGTCCGAAGGGGCTCACCGAGGCCGGGTGCGAGCCCACCATGTCGGGCCCGAAGGCCGTGGGCAGCCGGCCATAGGTCTCGTCGATGTTGGCGTCGTCGGGCTGCAGCTGCTCGCCATGGGGGTAGCGGCGGCCATCGGCACCTCGGGCCGCGTACTCCCACTCGTTCTGACTGCACAGGCGCGCGCCCGGCAGACGCCCCGTGTGGTCGAGCCAGAAGAAGAACTGGACCAGGTCCTCGGAGGAGACGCCGGACAGGGGGAACTGGCGCCAGTCGGCGGTGTCGCGCAGGGTGCGCGCCGGATAGCGGAACGTCTCCCCCTCCTTCGCCGAGAAGACGTCCTCGCGCGAGCGGTAGAAGGAGAAGATCCACCCGGTACCGGGTTGCCACCGCAGCGTGACGGCCCCGGTGCTGCTGAAGCGCGGCTGCTCGAGCAGCCGTCTGGCGGGCGCGTCCGCGGGCAGGGTGTCGAGGTAGGCCAGCCAGTCGCCGAACGTCACCTCCCGCCTGCCAATCAGGAAGCCCTCGTTGAGACACACCCGGTGGAGCGGCGCGCTGAGCATGAAGAGCCGCACCTCCTCCGGATCCGCGCTGCCCAGCAGGAAGCAGCCCGGCGGGATGTAGACGTAGCCGGCGGGCACCGCGGTGGGGAGCACGAGGCGGACCTGCTCGCGGGCGCCATGCTCGAGGAGCAGCGGCAGTCTCACCGGCACGCGGCCCGGGTGCGTGACGTGGAGGAGATAGGAGCCCTCGGGCAGGCGCAGCCGGGAGAGGGGGGTGGGCCCCAGGGGACCCATATTCGGAACGGGCTGGCGGTGCCGCGTTCCCTGAAGATTGATGTAGCGCTCGAGCTCGACACGTGCGCCGGGAGGTTCCGTCACCAGCTCCAGCTCGGCCGGAGCATGGAGCCGTTGCCTCCACTGCGCGCCCTCCTTCGCGGTGTCGGTCACCTGCTCCAGGTGGTGGGCCCAGGCGTCGCGCTCGCGTTGCTGGTGGAAGCGCTCGGCGAGGAGGAACCGGGCATAGGTGACCTCCGCGATGAGCCGGCGCGTCTCCACGTGGCCGCGGTCGCGATCCAGCGACTTCTCCAGGAGCTGGCTCGCGCGGGCATACTCCGCGTTGGCCTGCTCCCTCAGGACGAGCGCCTCGCTCCATCGCCGCTCGGCGGCCCGCCTGCGGTCCTGGGGGCTCGGCAGGGTGCCCGGACCAATGGTCGAGGAGGGCCGGCCGTCGAACAACGCCAGCGCCTCCTCCCGGCGCACGCTGGCGCGCAGGGCGAGCGCACGGCCCGTGGCGAGCGCCTCCCGCACCGAGCCGGCCTGGGCGGCCACGAAGCGCGCGTCCTCGAGGTAGCGCTGCAGGCGAAGAGCGCCAGAGGAGACGGCGGCGGTGACGGCCAGGACGAGCACGACGAGCCAACGGCCCCACCGCTGGCGTGTCACGGCGCGGCGGGAGGCCACGAGGAAGGCCCGCTCGCGGGGCCCCAGCGAGGAGGGCTCGAGCGGACGCGCCTCATCGAGCTGACGCTCGCCCCACAGGGCCTCGCGGGCGCGCAACAGGCGCTCCCACTCGGCGCTCGCCGTCTCGAGCCGCTTGCGCACCGCGCGATGGCCGGTGTCGTCGTCGAGCCAGCCCCGCAGCGTCCCCCAGCTCTCGATGAGCGAGTCGTGGGCGATCTCACAGCGCGCCTGGCCTCCCGTGGTGCGCGTGTGCAGGAGGCGGCCCTCGACGAGCGCGCGCAGGGCGGCACCGGTGGCCCCATCCGAGCTCTCGACGAGCTCCTCCTCGGCGCGCTCGATGCGCGTCCCCTCCCCTGTCACCAGTTGGAGCAGCAGGCGCCGCGCCGCCTCGCGCTCGTGGGGGCTCAGGCGCGCGAGCACCCCATCCGCGTGCCGCGACAGCGCTCCGGCCACGCCGCCCATCTCCTCGAGCGCCGCCCGGGTGATGCGGCCCTGGGCCGGGTGGCGCCGCTCCCACAGCTCGGCGAGCGCGAACTGGAGCAGCGGAAGGCTGCCCACGCCGCGCGCCGTGGACTCGACGAGCGTCTGGATGAGCTCCGCGGACTCGAAGACCACACCCCGGCCACGCGCGGGGCCGACGATGGCCTCCCGTACCCCTTCGGGCGGCATGGGACGGAGGATGTAGAGCGCCCGCTCGGCCACGTCGCCCAGGCCGGGCAACGCGCACAGCCGCGTCAGGAAGTCGCCCCGCACCGTCAACAGCACGCGCACTCGCTGCGACGGCAGGGCGAGCTCGCCGAGGAGCCGGGCGAAGTGCGCCGCCTGCACCGGCTCGGAGAGGGTGAGGAGCTCCTCGAGCTGGTCCACGAAGAGCAGCAGCCCCCGCCCCTCCTGGTGCAGCTCGCGCAGCGCCTGTCCGAGCCAGCCCGGGGTGTCCGCGAGCGCGGTGACGAGCTCCGCCTCCTTCCGGCCCAGGACGGGTGCGAGCGCGGCGGCCAGGGCCTCCAGCGGGCGGAGCCCGGGCCACAGCGTGAGCCGCTCATGGGCCTCGCCCAGCATCCCCGCCTCCACCCGGGGCAGCACGCCGGCACGGCACAGCGAGGACTTGCCGGCCCCCGAGTCCCCCGCGACGAGGACGAGCGGCTGGTGGCGCAGGCGCTCGAGCACGGCGCGAATGTCCGCGTCCCGTCCGAAGAAGAGCGCCCGGTGCTCGGCCTCGAAGGGCTCGAGGCCGCGATAGGGATTGCTGGCCGCCAGGGGCGCGGGGGTGATGCTCTGCTCGAGCCTTTCGAGGGCTTCACGGAGCGCCTCGGCCGAGGCGAAGCGCTCGAGCGGCTCGGGCGCCAGACACCGCGCGATGAGGAGGGCGAAGTCCGGATCGATCTCCGGCCTTCCCTCCCGCGCGGCCTCCACCTCCGCCACCTGGAGCGGGCCCCGTGGCAGCTCGCCCGTCCACAGCTCGTGGAGCACGAGGCCCAGGGCATAGAGGTCGCTTCGAGGAGACGCCGGAGCCCCCGCCAACAGCTCGGGCGCCAGATAGGGCCGCGTGCCCACGAGGTGATTGCTGGACGGCGAAGAGGCCTCGCCCGGCTCGAAGCGCTCGGACAGACCGAAGTCGAGCAGCTTCACCTCGCCCGCTTCGGTGAGGAGGGCGTTGGAGGGCTTGAGGTCGCGGTGGAGCACGCCCTGGCGGTGTGCCGCCGCGAGCCCCCGCGCCAGACCCACGCCGAGCGACAGGACCCGGCGCCAGGGCATGGGCACGGGCAGCTCCGCGAGGCTCTGGCCCATGACGTACTCGGAGACGATGTACGGGTGACCCCTTACTTCACCGACGCGGAACACCGTGGCGACGTTCGGGTGCTGCAACCGGGCGAGCGCACGGGCCTCGGTCTCGAAGTACGCACGGACGCGGGGCTCGGGCTGGCGGGAGGCGATGAACTTCACCGCCACGCGCCGGTCCAGCGAGGTGTCGTGTGCCAGGTAGACGACACCCATGCCGCCACGGCCGAGCACGCGCTCGAGACGGAACTCGTCGAACACCTCGGGCGGCGTCCACGATGGACCTGGCTCCTCCACACCGGCGCCGCCCGGTCCGGAGCTCTCCGGGACACCCGGCATCTCCCCCAGGCCCCCGCGCGACATGGAGACGAGGAGCGCCCGGCAGGTACCGCACCCGGCGGCGTGCCGATGGGCACGGGCCAGCGCCTCGTCGGACAGACGGCCATCGAGGAGATCCACCAGGAGCTCGTCCGTCAGGCAATCGGATGCACCCGACCCATTGTCGTTGGGAGTGAATGGATGCATGGCGTCGAAAGAATCAGGCTCTTTCACTGACAGAGAAGTGCGCCCGGGCGCCCGTTGCTGGCCTGACGGAGCGCATGGTACAGCAATCCCAATGGCGCAAGGGTCTGTGTTGGCGGCGACGTTTCTCGCGCATGTGAAGGTGCGCTTCCTTCCTCCTGCGGATCCCCTCGCATTCGAAGGCCTGCTGCTCCAGCACTGGGAGAGCGCCCGCGCGAAGTGGCCAACGGTCGCCCTGTCCGCCGAGCCCTTCGTGACGCACCTCGCCGAACGGCTGCCCGAGGCACGGCCCCCCAGTCCCGTCGAGCCACTCCTCGAGCAACTCTCCCTGGCGGAGCTGTACCTCGCGTGTGCGTGCACGCGAGGGATGGCCTCCGCCCTCGAGCTCTTCGATCGTCACTACCTCTCGAAGCTGCCGGGGCTGCTCCGGGGGCACAAGCTGCCCACCGCGACGCTCGACGACGTGTGCCAGCAGGTGCGCGTGAAGCTCCTGGTCCCCACGCCCGAGGGGGGCCCGAAGATCTCGGAGTACACGGGCCGGGGCGCCCTGTTGAGCTGGGTGCGTGTCACCGGCGTGCGCGCCGCCATCAAGCATCAGCTCGGCGAGAAGCCCGCTCCCGAGGAGGACTCGGGTGACATCGACCTCCCGACGGAAGACAACACGGAGCTGGAGCTCATCAAACGGCGTCACCAGGTCGAATTCCGCCAGGCCGTGCGCGAGGCCTTCGCCACGCTCTCGGACGAGGATCGCCACCGGCTCCGCCTCTACTTCGTCGATCAGCTGTCGATGTATGAGCTGGCCGCGCTCTTCCGCGTCAATCAATCGACGATCTCCCGCTGGTTGAAGACGACACGGCAGACCATCTACGAGGAGACGCAGCGCCGTCTGGAGAAGCGGCTGGGCCTCTCCCACCGTGACTTCAAGAGCTTCCTGGCCACCCTCGAGAGCCGGATGCACATGAGCCAGTTGTTGAGTGAGGAGACGAAGCAGGAGGACGGAGAGCCCCGCTCCTGAGGCGTCCTACGGGCCATAGGACTGGTTGCGCAGCAGCGCGGCCCCGGGGCTCACGTCCGTGCGCCGCACCGTGCACCGGTCTCCCTCGCCCAGCTCGAGCGCCTCGTCCGTCTGGAAGCGGTGGGGGCACTCCTGGAGGATCGTCTCCATCGCGCGGCCGTCACGCGTCCGGGCCAGGCAGGTGGCGCCATCCGTTGCCCACGCCGCCTCGAAGGACGCCCGCGAGAGCTCCCATCCCGCCGAGGACTCGGTCGTCCGCGCGAGCACGCCGAGCCGATCATAGATGTCGAGGGGAGTGTCCTCGTGCGTGTGGCTGCGGCCATTGCCGCAGTAGTCCGCGCGGGCCATGCGCGTGCAGGCCTGGTGGAGGGGGGCCAGGGATTGCCCATCGCGGCTCGCCCAGGGCTTGTAGCCCCAGCCGATGCACTTGGTGATGGCGCCGTTCTCACAGGCGAAGGTGAACCTGCCGGGCGTTGGATGGTGGGCGCCGCTCTCGTCCCAGACGCCGCCCACCGCGAGCGCGCGGGGATCCGGCACACGAGCCAGCGCGACGCAGGGGTTCTCCCACTCCTGGGCCACCGCGTTCCAGGCCTCGATGCGGTACCAGACCATTCCGGGATCCTCGGCGGAAGGCTCCGCGCCGCAGATGGCCACCTCCACCGGCTTGCCGTCGCTCGCCGTCCCCTGGAGCACGGCGCCGACGACGCCCTTGCCCGTGGAGGGCGCCACCAGGTGCCCGCCCTCGAGCGTCAAGGCCTTGCCCTGCGCCTCCGCCAGCAGCACGGGCGTGAGGCTGGCCGAGACGAGCACGCTGCTGCGCTCGGGGGCCATCTTCTCGGTGTCCCAGCTCCGCCGGGTGCCCCACAGCATCGTCCCCTGGGGCTTCACGGTGCGCTGGCGCGTCTGGGACTGGCAGCGCCGCGCGTAGCGCTCGGCCTCGGAGGGGGCCACGCTCGCGGACCCGGTGGATTCGGCGTGCGCCAGCACGGGGAGCTGAAGACACAGCCAGGCCAACAGATACTTCTTCATCGCGGTCATGACCTTCTCTCCTTGGGCATTCACTCCGGTGGGCGCGAACCGCTGCCCCGCATCCGAGGAGAGACGGTGACCTGGAGAATCATGCAGGAAATCCGCGGACCCCTTCTCGGACCGCGCTCGCGGCTCGGGAGCGTGTGAGACGCAATGCCACAGAGTGCCGTCAGGAGACGTAGGCGCCGGAGCCGTAGGCCGTCGCGAGCAGGAGGAGCAGCGCCGCGCTGACGGCGAGCAGACTCCAGCGCAACCGGGGGCGCTCGCGCAGCAACACCGCGAGCGTGAGGAAGAGCGGGAAGGCGGCGAGCAGGTAGCGGCCCATGCCCATGAAGTCCTTGCTGGAGAGGGCGGGCAGTCCCACAATGGCCAGGGTATAGGCGCCATAGCCCCAGCCCAACCGGCGCGCGGTGGGCCACACCAGGGCGAGCGCTCCCAGGGTGATGGCGGCATGCCCCACCAGCCGCAGCCCGTCCGCGAGCTCCATCTGCCGGGAGAAGCCCTGGAACCAGTGCACCTTGAGCCAGGTGCGCCAGCCCGGCGTTTGATCCCACCCCGGAGCGGACTGCGCCTTGACGAAGGCGAAGGGCTCTCCGAAGGCGCGCCAGAGGTAGAGCATGTAGAGGACGAAACCCAGTCCGGCCAGCAGCGTCAGCGCGTCCCTGGCCTCCCAGCGCAGGCCGCGCTCGTGCTTCCACTCCAGCCGGCGCACCACCAGCCCGAACACCAACGCGGGTGCCACCGGACGCGCGGCGGTGGCCACGGCCGCGAGCAACACGGCGGACAGCAACTGTCCCCGCTCCAGCAGGAAGAACGCGCCCACCACCAGCAGGAGAAAGAGGGCGTCCGCGTACATCGCTCCGTAGAGGTAGTAGGCGAAGGGGTAGAGGGCGAGCAGCAGTCCCGCGTCGCGCGCCGCGTCATCTCCGGCCCGGAGGCTGGCCCAGCGGGTGAAGAGCACCAGGGCGAGCAGACCGCAGAGGGCGGCGAGCACCACGCCCGCGAGGAAGGGGTCCACGCCGAGCAGCCCGAGCCCCCGAATGGCGAGGGGGTATGCGGGGAAGAAGGCCACGGGGCTCATCCGGCCCGGGGAGTAGAAGTAGCCGTCGGTGGCGATGTCGGCGTACCACCCGCTGTCGAAGCGCACCCAGCCCCGCAGCGTGGGGGCATCGGGCCAGGCGCGTTGCGCGGGACTGTAGGCTTCGGGAGAGGAGCGGGCCGCGAGCGTCACCAGGACGGTGCAGAGCACGAATGCACCGAGTGCCACGAGGAGGACGGTGCGGGAGGCGGAGCGGAGCATGGGTCCCCTGGGGATTCGTCCAGAAACCCTCCGGGGTCAAGTCAGCTCAGCGTGACGGCCGCGGCCGTTTCAACTCAAGCTTTTCTCCGCCATGACGAGGCCGTCCGCATCCGTGAACGCATGCCGCAGATT
The DNA here is from genome assembly GCF_057119385.1 of Archangium sp. NCBI lineage: Bacteria > Pseudomonadati > Myxococcota > Myxococcia > Myxococcales > Archangiaceae > Archangium > Archangium sp. The sequence goes on from NZ_DBNGVP010000078.1 coordinate 42,478, forward strand.
ATCATCCCGGAGGATCGAGCATTGGAGGCAGCCATGTGCCGGAGCATCAAGACGCTGTTCAACTTCGAGCCGCCCGCCACGGAGGAGGAGATCCGAGCGGCTGCCTTGCAGTTCGTGCGCAAGCTGAGCGGCTTCAACAAACCGTCCCAGGCCAACGAAGCGGCCTTCACGCAAGCCGTGGAGGACGTCACGGCCGCCGCCCGCGTGCTGCTCGACTCGCTGTCCACCACGGCCCAACCCCGGGACCGCGAGGTCGAGGCCCACAAGGCGCGCGAACGCTCGCGCCTGCGCTTCAAGCCACGGCCGGCGCGCGGAGCGAGCTGACCAGGAAGCACTCCCCGGACTTCCCGCTCGCCTCCTGGAGCGGACCCTGGAAAGACTCGGGGACATGTCCCGACTCATGCTCCACCACTACCCGCGTTCTCCCTTCGCCGAGAAGATCCGCACCGTCCTCGGCTTCAAGGGCCTGCAGTGGACCTCCGTCTTCATTCCCCCGATCATGCCCAAGCCGGACGTGATCGCGCTGACGGGCGGCTACCGCAAGACCCCGCTCCTGCAGATCGGCGCGGACATCTACTGCGATACGGCGTTGATCGCCGACGTGCTGGAGCGGCTCGCGCCCACGCCGACGCTGTACCCCGCGGAATCGGCGGGGCTGGCGCGCACCCAGGCGCAGTGGGCGGACTCCACGCTGTTCTGGACCGCGATTCCCTACACCTTTCAGCCGGCGGGCCTGAAGGCCATGTTCGAGGGCATGCCACCCGAGCAGGCCAAGGCCTTCCTCGCCGACCGCGCCGCCTTCCGCGCCAATCTGCCCCCCATGGCGCCTCCGGAAGCCACCGGGGCGATGCGGCTGTACCTCGAGCAACTCGAGACCCAGCTCGGGGACGGCCGGCGCTGGATGCTCGGCGCTTCCGCGAGCATCGCCGACTTCTCCGTCTACCATCCGCTCTGGTTCATCCGCCGGGCCGGTCCCGTCGCCAGCATCCTCGATTCCCACCCGCGCCTGGCCGCCTGGATGGAGCGCATGCAGGCCATCGGTCACGGCACCTGGGACAAGCTGGAGAGCGGTGAGGCCGTCGCGCTCGCCGCCGCCAGCAAGCCGCTGCCCACCGAGGAGGAGCCCTTCCTCGACCTGCACGGACTCGCGCGCGGCACACGCGTGACGGTCGCCCCCACCGACTACGGCATCGACCCGGTGGAAGGCGAGCTCGTGCTGTCGCGCCCCAACGAGCTCGCCATCCGGCGCGTGGATGCGCGCGCGGGCGAGGTCGTCGTGCACTTCCCCCGGCTCGGCTTCCAGGTCCGCAAGGTGGAGTAGGCCCCGAGGGCTCGCCCTCCGGCGGGTCCTCGTCCCACCGCATGTTGACAGCGGCCACATCCGATGTTTACATGAGAAACATCAAAGCGGACGAACCGCTGGAGGAGCCATGGACGGCGAGCTGATCCTGAAGGTGTTGAACGTCCCGGTGCTGCTGGGCTGGGCCTCGATGCTCCTGGCCCCCCGGGCCCGCTTCACGCGGTGGGTGTTGGAGAGCGACGTGATTCCCCTGGTGATTGGCGTCGTCTACCTGACGCTGGTGGCGCCGCACCTGCCGGGGCTGCTCGGCCAGTTCGACACGCTGGAGCACATCGGCGCCGCCCTCCAGCGCCCCGGCATGCTGCTGGCCGGGTGGATCCACTACCTCGCGTTCGACTTCCTGGTGGGCCGGGTCGTGCTGGCGGACGCCCAGCGCCGCGGCATCCCCCACCTGCTCGTCGCGCCCTGCCTCCTGATGACCTTCATGCTCGGTCCCACCGGATACCTCGCCTACGCGGCCGTCCGCCTCTTCACCCGGCGTTTCCTGCCGGCCATCGCCTCGCTGCCCCAGCCGGCCGCTCCCCTGGCCACCGAAGGAGTCCGCTGATGTCCGCCTCCACCTCCGCCCTGTCCATGCGCTCGCTCTGGAACCGTGCCTGGGCGCTCTCTCCTCCCCTCGCCGTCTCCACCGTGGCCATGGTGCTCGGGACCGTGCTCACCACGCTCGGGCTCTTCCTGGATCCCCGGCAGCTGGTGGGCGAGCCCCTCTGGCTCAAGCCGACGAAGTTCTACGTGTCGTTGGCCGCGTACAACGCCACCGTGCTGTACTTCTTCTCCTTCCTCTCCGAGCAGCGGCGGCTCGTGCGCATCTCGGGGAACATCCTCGCCGCGACCAGCATCCTGGAGATCATCGCCATCACGCTCCAGGCGGCGCGCGGGGTCCGCAGCCACTTCAACGTGGGCACGCCGTTCGACGCCGCCGTCTTCAGCACGATGGGCATCGCCATCACGGTGCTGTGGGTGACGATGATGGTGCTCGCGGTCGCGCTGCTGCGCACGCGGATGGCGGATCGCCCGCTCGCGGCGGCGCTGCGCATCGGCTTCATCGCGGCGGTGATCGGCACGGGGCTCGGGTACTTCATGACGAACCCGAACGCGGCGCAGCTCGAGGCCGTGAAGGCCGGGCAGCGGATGGTGGAAGCGGGCTCGCACACCTTCGGCGCGAAGGACGGCGGCCCGGGCCTGCCCCTGGTCGGCTGGAGCACCGTGGCCGGCGACATGCGGCCGGCGCACTTCCTCGGGCTGCACGCCATGCAGGTGCTGCCCATCCTCGCGGCGCTGCTCGCGCGCCGGCGGCACCGCTCCGAGGCGCAGCGCCTGGCCGCCGTCCGGGCCACGGGCATCGCCTACACGGGGGTGATGCTGGTGCTCGCGATGCAGGCGCTCCGGGGCCTGCCCATCGTCCACTGGGACGCGGTGGGGCTCTCGGCCCTGGCGCTGGTGCTCACGAGCGCCCTGGCCACCGCCGCCGCCACGCTGCGGCACCCGCGCGTCTCCGCCGCCGCGGCCTGACACCGGAGAGGGCCGCCAGCGTAGAGTCCCACCGCCCCTCTTGGACCCGGCGGATGGAGCGACACGATGGCGGAGATGAGCATCGAGCAAGTGGTCACCCAGCTTCGGACCCTGGGTGTACGGCGGGGCGGCGTGCTGCTCGTCCACACGTCGTTCCGTGCGGTGCGCCCGGTGGAGGGAGGTCCCCTGGGGCTGATCGCCGCGCTGAGGTCCGCGCTCGGGGAGGAAGGCACGCTGGTCATGCCGACGATGACCGATGGCGAGTCGGTCTTCGACCCCGCGTCGACACCGACGTGCGACATGGGCATCACCGCCGAGCTGTTCTGGAGACAGCCGGGTGTCCGGCGCAGCACGCACCCGGGCGGCTCGTTCGCGGCCGTGGGTCCACAGGCCGAGCGCATCTGCGCCCCCCAGCCGCTGGCACCGCCGCACGGCCCGGACAGCCCGGTGGGCCGCGTCCATGACCTCGCCGGGCAGGTGTTGCTCCTCGGCGTGAGCCACGGCGAGGACACCACACTGCACCTGGCGGAGGCCATCGCGGGGGTCCCCTACTCCATCGAGCACCCCTGCGTCGTCGAGGTCGACGGTGCCGCACGCACCGTGATGATTCCCGAGACCGACCACTGCTGCCGGGGCTTCAACCGGGTCGACGCACCGCTGCGTGCGCGCGGGTTGCAGCACGAGGGGCTCGTGGGCCACGCCCAGGCGCGGCTGTGCGACTCACGCGCCATCGTCTCCGTCGCGCTCGAGCTCCTCGCGGCGGAGCCGCTCGTGTTCCTCTGTGCGCCGGAGGAGCACTGCGAGGAGTGTGACCTGGCGCGTGCCAGCGTCCGGTAACACCCCGCGTTCCTCAGAAAATTCTCAGCTAGCAACGAGCCACCGTTCACCCCCCTCGTGAGTTCATGGGGTTACGCGGTGGCTTTACTTTTACATGCCGCATCCCCCTAGTGGAGCCAGGAAAGCACGAATAGCTCCGGACCCGGTGCGAGTGCATTCCCCGTGAAGGGCTCATTCCTGAGAGGATTCTCAGCCTGAAAATCCTCTCAGGAATGACAGACAGCCCTGTCCATTCAGGGAGGGAAACGTGTCGTCATTGGCAAGAGAAGAGAGAGCGAGGTCATCAGGGCGCGCCCTGGTGCCGCACCGCGCGTTCCTGGCGGCGGTGCTCGCCTCGGCGGTGGCCTGTCAGGGTGGCGGAGCCGGTTCCGAGGAGGGGAGAGCCGCATCCTCTCAGCCCGGGTACCAGGCCATGGCCTCCCAGCAGATGCCCCTGGTGGAGGCGCAGCCCCGGCCCGCGCTGGAGGTGGACTGCAAACGGACCCTCACCGCCGAGGTGGTGGCGTTGGATCAGGTCTACACCTACAACCGGTTCGGCGCCTACAACCCCACGGGGATGATGTATGCGTTGAAGCGGGACGTGGAGCCCATTGATTCGGGCAAGCCCGCCGGTCCGGGCAACGCGCGCCTGCGATTGGACAAACGTCCGCGCCCGCTCGCGCTGCGCGCCAACGTGGGTGACTGTCTGCGCATCCACTTCACCAACTGGCTGGCGCCCACGCGCTCGGCCATCCCCAGCCCGCATGAGTCCCAGCCCACCGTCTCGCAGGTGGAGGATCCGGCCTCGGGTTACTCGGTGGTGCGCAAGGTGCTGCCCACCTGGCTGCTCACGCGCACGTGGGATCGCATCGCCTCGATGCTGGAGGGCAAGGCAGTGGGAGGCTTCTGGTTCTTCGAGGGCCAGGACAAGGAGTTCGACTCCACCCACAAGGACGACTCGCCCTATACCCGCCGCGCCTCGGTGCACGTGCAGGGATTGCAGTACCTGAGCATCGCCGACGACGGCGCCAACGTGGGGGACAACGCCAGCTCGCTCGTGAACCCCGGCGACAGCCACACGTACACCTTCTACGCGGACCACGAAGGCACCTTCTTCATGTACAGCATGGGCGCCTCGTTCGGCGGCCAGGGTGACGGCGGCTCCACCGCCCAGGGGCTCTTCGGCGCCGTCAACGTCGAGCCCGAGGGCTCGAGCTGGTACCGCTCCAAGGTCTCCAACGCCGTGCTGCGCGCCGCCATGCGGAAGGACGGCCTGGGCAATCCCCTGTCCAACCCGGACGGCACGCCCCTGCTCGACTACGAGGCGCGGGACTCCGACGGCCGGCCCCTGCTCAACATCCTCGACACGAAGACGAATGAGCTCTGGCACGGGGACCTGGAGGCCATCATCACCGGCTACTCCCGCACCAGCGTGGGCACCCACACCTCGAAGGACCAGGGCCACTTCCGCGAAATCACCGCCATCTACCATGATCAGATCAAGGCGGTGCAGGCCTTCGACGAGCTGGAGTGGAACCCCACCTTCCACAGCGTGCGAGACGGCTTCGGGGTGAACTACGGCGTGGCGGGTCTGGGCGCGGAGCTGCTCGCCAACCGGGCGAAGATCGGCCCCACCAAGGACTGCGCCGACTGCATGTACGAGGAGTTCTTCCTCGAGTCCTGGGCCAACGGAGACCCCGCGCTCAACGTGGAGAAGGACTGGACGGGCAAGGCCGTGCGCGCGCTCTACCCGGATGATCCGTCCAACGTGCACCACAGCTACCTGGGAGACCCGGTGCGCATCCGCAACATCCACGCGGGCCCGGCCGAGACGCACGTCTTCCACCTCCATGCCCACCAGTGGAAGCTGTCGCCGGGCGAGGACAACTCCAACTACCTGGACTCGCAGACCATCGGACCGGGCTCGGCCTTCACCTACGACATCAACTTCGGTGGCTCCGGCAACCGCAACCTCACGCCGGGCGACTCCATCCACCACTGCCACCTCTACCCGCACTTCGCCCAGGGCATGTGGGCGCTGTGGCGCGTGCATGACGTCTTCGAGGACGGCACGAAGGATCGCCGTCTGCCGGACGCGGAGATCACCGGTGGCACGCCCAACCCCGCCGTCATCCCCATCCCCGAGCGGGCCATGCCGCCCATGCCCACCTACGCGGACACGCTCGTGGTGGACGCAACGGGCAACACGGTGATGCGGCCCGCCTTCCCGGGCTTCCCCTTCTACATCGCCGGCAAGGCCGGCCACCGCCCGCCGCAGCCGCCGTTGGACCTCGAGCAGGACGGCGGCCTTCCGCGCCACATCGTCACCCAGGCCATCGGGCCCTCCACGTACGGGCTGCCCGGCAAGCGCTTCTACATGGACCACCACGCGCTGGAGGTGAAGCTGCTGCCCCAGGACGGCACGCCCACGGAGAAGAAGGCCATGTCCTTCCACGCGGGTGAGTTCCCCGGCGCCTCCCATGGCCCGCGGCCCTACTACACGAGCGACATCGTCGCGGCCTACCCGGGCTACACGGCCACGGGTGCGCCGGGCTCCTTCTACGTCAACGGCCGCAAGCCGAGGCCCGGTGCGCCCTTCGCGGACCCGTGCCCCGAGGGCGTGCCCGTGCGCAACTACCGCGCCGCCTATCTGCAGATCGACCTGCAGAACATGAACCGCGCCGGCTGGCATGACCGGCAGGCCCGCCTCATGGTGCTCAACGACGACGTGGCCGCCACGAGCAGCGGTGCCCGGCCTCCGGAGCCCTTCTTCTTCCGGGCGCAGTCCAACGAGTGCATCAACTTCTACGCCACCAACCTCATCCCCAAGGATCTGCAGGCGGACGACTACCAGATCTACACGCCCACCGACACCATCGGTCAGCACATCCACCTGGTGAAGTTCGACGTGACGTCCGCGGACGGCGCGGGCAACGGATGGAACTACGAGGACGGCACCTTCTCCTTCCAGGAGGTGGTGCACCGCATCGAGAAGATCACCGCCGCGGGCGGCGCCTTCGAGGCCGACGGCTCACTGGAGCCCACCGGCAACCGCGTGCAGCTGCACCCCGTGAAGCACCCGCTGCTGGGCGTGGAGGGCGCGCAGACCACCACCCAGCGCTGGTGGGCGGATCCCCTCGAGGACGCCTCGGGCCGGGACCGCACCATCGAGACCGTCTTCACGCACGACCACTTCGGGCCCTCGAGCCACCAGCAGCACGGCTTCTACGGCGGCCTCATCGTGGAGCCCCGGGGCTCGAAGTGGAGGGATCCGCAGACGGGCGTCTACTACGGCTCACGCCTGAGCGACGGCGGCCCCACGAGCTGGCGGGCGGACGTCATCACCCAGGACGCGGCCAACAGCTTCCGCGAGTTCGCGCTCGCCTTCGGCGACTACGCCATCGCGTATGACGAGTGCGGCCAGCCGGTGAACCCGCCCAACTACAAGGAGGCGAAGCTGCCGTGGGCGGTGGAGTTCGAGAACGTGCCCATGCCCGAGGCCATCAGCGCCGCGGACCCCGGCACCATGCTCATCAACTACCGCAACGAGCCCATCCCCCTGCGCATCGCCAGCCGGCCCTCGCGGTGCGCCAACCGCGTGCAGCGCACCGACTCGCGCGGAGACATGGCCAACGTCTTCCGCTCGGACGTGCACGGAGATCCGTACACCCCGCTGCTGCGCGGCTACGAGGGTGACAAGGTGAAGATCCGCCTCATCCAGGGCTCGCAGGAGGAGCAGCACTCCTTCACCCTGCACGGGCACAAGTGGTTGCGTGAAGGCGCGGATCCGCACAGCGGCTACTTCAACGCGCAGCCCATCGGCATGTCCGAGCACTTCGAGTTCAACCTCACCAACGGTCTGCCCCCCATCGGCGGCTCCTACGAGACGGCCGACTACATGTACCAGAGCGCCGCCACCGGCGACCTGTGGAACGGCATGTGGGGCATCATGCGGACGTACAAGAAGCGCCAGTCCAACCTGAAGACGCTCGGCCACGTGGCGCTCCAGGCCGCGGACGTGGTCACGTTGGACTCCGCCGCCCTCTCCTACAGGGAGAAGATCCGCGCCTGGGAGCCGCTCCCCCTGTTGGACATGCCCGAGGAGTCCGTCCTCGTGAAGTTGGATCCGACGAAGGAAGAGACGATCCAGGCGTCGTTCGAGGTGGACGAGAGCGGCAAGCAGCTGGAGCAGCGCACCGTGGACTACGCCATGGTGTACCCCGAGGAGATGCGGCAGCTGGAGCCGGCCCTGGTGGAAGACGCGGTGAAGCTCCAGTGGTTCGGCATCAAGCCGGTGCAGGTGGACTCGTGCCCGCGCGGCAGCGTGGTGCGGCTCTACCGGGTGTCCGCCATCGACGCGCTCAACTGGCTGCCGGACAAGCGGCTCGTCTACAACAAGAAGTACGACCTGTATGACCCGGACGCCATCCTCTTCGCGCGGGACGAGTACCTGGCGGACCTGAGGAGCGGAGCACGCGAGCCCGAGCCGCTCATCCTCCGGGCGCGGGCCGGCGAGTGCGTGCAGGTGGTGCTCACCAACCGCCTGCCGTCCGTGCTGAAGAAGACGCCGCAGTGGGCCCACCACGCGCCCATCACCCCGTACTTCAACGTCAACCAGGTACGGCCCTCCAATCACGTCTCGCTGCATCCGCAACTCGTCCACTACGACGTGAACACGGATGACGGCGCCAACGTGGGCCTCAACGCCCGGCAGACGGTGCCGCCGGGAGGCAGGCGCGTCTACCGCTGGTACACGGGTGACTTCCGCAGCTTCGCCTGGAGCTCGCCCCTCCGCCGCGGCATCTACACGCCGGTGGAGTACGGCATCGTCAACCTGCGCAACATGGCGGACGTGGTGAACCACGGCATGCACGGCGGCATCGGCGCCCTCATCATCGAGCCGCCCGACGCCGACTGGAGCACGGACCCGGGCACCGACGCCCAGGCCCGCGTGAAGTACACGGGCGTGAGCGGCCAGGAGCAGGTGTTCCGCGAGGCCGTCCTGCTCTTCCAGGACGATCTCGGGCTGCACTCGGACAACGCCACCTGGTGGGACACGGACGGGCTCGACAGCGGCACCGCCCTGCGCAACATCAAGGGCGTGGATGACTCCCAGGACACCGGCCTGAAGGCATTCAACTACCGCACCGAGCCCCTCTGGGCCCGCCTGGGTCTGCCGCCGCAGACGGATCCCGAGGACATCAACGACAAGGACCTGGGTGACATCCTCAGCTCCGCGGCGCATGGAGATCCGGCCACGCCCCTCTTCACCGCGAGCCCGGGTGAGCCGCTGCGCATCCGCGTGGGCCACCCCTCGGGCCATGGGCGCCAGCACGCCTTCGCGCTCCACGGCGCCGAGTGGTACACCAACGCCTGGGCCGCGGGCGCCTCGTCCCGGAGGATGGGCCCCAACCCGTTCTCGCCCGTCATCTCCACCCAGGGCGGCATGTCCGTCATGCAGTCGTGGAACTTCATCCCCGAGTACGGTGCCGGTGGCCGCTTCGCCGCCCCCGGTGACTACCTCTACCGCGACCTGGCCAGCTTCCAGTGGAGCGGTGGCGGTCTCTGGGGCGTGTTCCGCGTGAAGTAGAGCAGTCCCCGCCCTCCCCGGTTCCAGATGACTCCCATGAGAAAGCACCTCCTCCTCGCCGCGAGCGTCGTGCTCGCGGGGCTCCTCGCCGCCGCGGGCCTGCGGACTCCGTCCAGCCCACCGCCTCCGGCTCCTCCCGAGCCCGTGGTCCTGCCCGCGCCTCCGCCCGTGTCGGTGAAGAAGGCGGAGCTGGCCGTGTCGTTCGACCTTCAGTTGCGTGCCCGTACGCCGGACGCCGCCCGGGGCTCTCCGCTGGAGGCCACCACCCACTTCACGCTGACGGATCCCCGCACCGGCCAGCCCCTGCGCGGCGTGCGTCCCCTGGGGTGGATGGCCTTGCGCCCCGAGGGCCAGCCGGCTCCGGACGAGAAGGCCTGCAAGGAGCGCATCCAGACGTACCTGGGCGGCCTGCTGTCGGCCCGGCCCGATGTGAACCTCAACTCCTATCTCTTCCTCACCCTCAACCACGACCACACCCTCTCCGTCATCGATCCGCAGATCGCCCTGAGCCGCACCAAGCTGCAGAACCTGGTGTCCCTGGGCGGCGCGCCCGCGGACTGGGCGCTGACGCCGGACATGAAGGCCCTCTACGTCTCCATCCCCGTGCAGGGCACGGTGTCGGTGGTGGACCTGCGCCGCTTCGTGGTGGTGCGCAACGTGCCCGTGGGCCGGCAGCCGGGGCGGCTCGCCGTCAGCCCGGACGGGCGCTCCGTCTGGGTGAGCAACGAGGGAGATGGCACCGTCTCCATCATCGACACCGGCTCGCGCGAGGTGCTGGACACGCTGGACGTGGGCGAGGGCCGGCACGAGTTCGCCTTCGGCGAGGGCGGCCGCACGGCGTGGATCTCCAGCAGCGAGGCGGGCGTGCTCGCCGCGGTGGACGTGGCCTCGCGCGAGGTGCTGGGCCGCGTGGACGTGGGCCAGGGCCTGGGCTCCATCGCCTACAGCGAGGTGGCGCGGGCCCTCTACGCGGTGCAGGAGCGCACCGGCGAGGTGTGGGTGGTGGACGCCGCGAGCCGCGAGGTGTCCCGCCGCATCTCCCTGGCCACCGCGCCCGGAGAGCTGCGCTTCGAGCCCTCCGGCCGCTGGGCCTTCGTCCTCTACCCACGCGGCAACCGCGTGGACATCCTCGACGCCGCCTCCAGCCAGGTGGCCCACTCCCTCACCGGCTTCTCCGAGCCGGATCGCGTTCTCTTCACCCGGGCGTTCGCCTACGTGCGCAACACCGGGGACGCGCGCATGTCCCTCATCGAGCTGGCCTCGCTGGAGAAGTCCGGCAAGCCCTCCGTGGTGCAGGTCACCATGGGCCAGAAGCGGCCCTCGCTGGCGAAGGACCTCGGACGCTCCGCGCCCGTCGCCGTGCTGCCCGAGGGCAACACCGTCCTCGTGGCCGGCACTCCGGACCGCGCCCTCTACCTGTACTCCGAGGGCATGATGGCCCCGCGCGGCACCCACCTGAACTACGGCCGCGAGCCCAAGGCCGTGCTGGTGCTGGACCGCTCCCTGCGCGAGGTGGAGCCCGGCGTCTTCACCTCCGAGGCCGTGGTGCGCGAGAACGGCACCTATGACGTCTTCGTGCTGCTGGACAACCCGCGCACCTCGGCGTGTCTCGAGTGGAAGGTGGCCGGAGTCCCCGAGGACGCCTCCGCCTTCCGCAAGCTGCCCTTCACCCTGAAGCCGGAGTTCAATCCCTCCCAGCTGCTCACCGCCGGGGTGCCCGCGCGGCTGCGCTTCCAGCTCGCGCCCGCCGCGCACCTGGAGGATCAACGCCCGCTGTCACCGGAGGAGCTCCAGGTGCTGGTGTTCCGCCCGCCCTCCGGCCACTGGCAGCAGCGCCCCGAGCCCCAGCGAGTCGGCGACGGCCTCTTCGAGGTCGAGCTCACCGCGCCCGAGCCCGGCCAGTACCAGCTCCTCGTGGGCGTGGAGGGCCGTGGCGCCGCGCTCGGGGAGCTTCCCCACTTCACCCTCGGCGTCCAGCCCGCGCTGACCGCCCGCACCACTCCCGAGACCCATCCATGAAGACCCTGCTCGCGCGCGTCCTCGCCCTGCTGCTGCTGGCGGCGCCCTCCCTGGCGCTCGCCCAGGAGGCCCTGAACGTCCAGGTGCCCGATGTGCCGCTCGTGGACCAGCACGGCCGCCCGGTGCGGCTGTGGAGCGACCTCGTCCGAGGACAGACCGTCGCCATCAACTTCATCTTCACCCGCTGCAAGACCATCTGCTCGCCCATGACCGCCACGCTGGCGCGCGTCCAGAAGGAGCTGGGTGCCAGTGGGCCTCCCGTCCGATTCATCTCCATCACCCTGGACGTGACCAATGACACCCCGGAGCGCCTCGGCCAGTTCGCCCAGCGCTTCGCTCCGGGGCCCCACTGGTCCTTCCTCACCGGCGAGCCGGACAAGGTGAAGGAGGCCCTGACCGCGCTCGGCGGCTATACGCCGGACAAGGAGGCCCACCGGCCCCTCGTCCTCGTGGGCAACGCCACCGCCGGCAAGTGGCTGCGCGTGGACGGGCTCGGCTCCGCCTCCTCCATCCTCGAGGCCATCCGCGAGGTGCGCGCCGCCTCCGCCCCTCCCGCCGAGCTCGACGTCGACTCCGCTTCCGCCCGGGATGCCTCCGCCGCCCGCTACTTCACCAACACCGAGCTCGTGGATCAGCACGGCAAGACGCACCGCTTCTACGAGGACCTCATCCGCGGCCGGAAGGTGCTCATCAACTTCGCCTTCACCTCCTGCAAGGGCGTGTGCTCCCCCATGACGAAGCACCTCGCCGAGCTGCAGCGCAAGCTCGGTGGCCGCGTGGGCAAGGACATCACGATGATCACCCTCTCCGTGGACCCGGCCAACGACTCCCCGGAGAGCCTCGCGCGCTTCACGAAGAAGTTCGGCGTGGGACCCGGCTGGTACTTCCTCACCGGCTCCCGGGAGAACATCTCCCTCGTGCTCAAGAAGCTCGGCGGCTACACGGATGACCCCAACGCCCACAGCTCCACGCTGCTCATCGGCGACGCCGCCACGGGCATGTGGGTCAAGGCGCCCGCCATGTCCTTCGTGGACAACCTCGTGTACGCGGTGGAGCACCTCAATGATCCACGGTAGGGAGCGCGCATGAAGGGGCGAGGGTGGGCCGCACGGGTGGTGGTGCTGCTGCTGCTGGGGGTACTGGGGGCCTGCCGCAAGGAGCCGGCCCCGGCCCCCGCTCCCGCGAACCCCGAGGCGGCCAGGCGTGGGAGGAGTCTCTTCCAGCGGGGAGAGAGCGCGCGCGGCGAGCCGCTGGTGGGACTGCTCGGGCCCGAGCGCATCGAGCTGAGTGGCACCGTGGCCGCCTGCGCCCGCTGCCATACACCCTCGGGCCGGGGCAGCCTCGAAGGAGGCGTGGAGGTGCCCGACATCCGCCCCGGCTCCCTGCGGCGAGCCCACCCGCGCGCCACGCTGGACGTGGAGGATCGCTCGCGCCCCGCCCATGACCGCGCCACCCTGCTGCGCGCCATCACCGAGGGCGTGTCCTCCAGCGGGCGGACGCTGGGCACCACCATGCCGCGCTATGTGCTTGGCCCGGCCGAGCGTGAGGAGCTGCTCGCCTACCTGGAGACGCTGGGCGAGACGACGGACCCTGGCATCACTCCCACCACGCTCACGGTGGGCGCGGCGCTGCCGCTCCAGGGCCGTGCGGGCGAGGCGGGACAGGACGTGGCGGACGTGCTGCGCGCGGCCTTCGCGGAGGTGAACGCGGGCGGAGGCATCTTCCGGCGCCGGCTGGAGCTGGTGGTGGAGCACGACACGGTGCCCGGCCCGGACGCCACCACGCGGCTGGTGGAGCGGGGAGTGCTCGCGTTGGTGGGCAGTGTGCGCAGGGGCACGCCGGACTCGGACGCGCTGCTGCGGCGCGAGGGCATCCCGCTGGTGCTGCCCATGTCGCTCGGCGAGGGCGCGGGCGAGGTGGACAGTCCCATCTTCTTCCTCTACCCGGAGGAGCCGGTGCAGGCCCGGCTGGTGGTGCAGCACCTGGCCCGGGCCGACGAGGAGGAGCACGTGCTGCACCGCCGGCCGCTGGTGGTGGTGCGCTCGGAGGACGGCGCGGGCCTGGGCTGGGCTCGCGCGGCACGTGAGGAGGCCCTGCGGCGCGAGCTGCCCGCGCCCGTGGAGCTCGCGCTGGTGGACGGCGTGCCCGGCCCGGACGCCCTCCAGCGCCTGCGCCAATCCCCGCCTCCGGCCATCCTCTACGCCGGCCCTACCGCGGGGCTGAAGGCACTGCTGGGAGCGCTGGAGCGCCCGCGGCTCGACGTGCCCGTGTATGCCCCGGCCCGGCTGGCCGAGCCCCAGGTGGTGGCGGGCAGCACCCTCCCCGTCCTCTTCGTCTATCCCCCGGGCGTGGAGGGGCGGGAGGCGCATCTGCGGGCCTTCTCCGCCTTCCTCCAGCGCCATGGGCTGAAGCCGCGCCACGTGGCCTTCCAGCTCGGCGCGTACGCGGCGTCCCGGGTGCTGGTGGAGGGGCTGCGGCGCTCGGGTGCCGACGTGACGCGGGCGGACCTGATGCTGCGGCTGGAGGAGCTGCGCGACTTCGACACCGGGGTGACGCCGCCGGTGACGTTCGGGGTGAACCGGCGCGTGGGCGTGCAGGGCGCCCAGCTCGTCCGCCTGGACGCGGCGAGTGGCCGGCTCGAGGCGGCCTCGCCCTGGATCTCCCTCTCGCCCTGATCAGGCGGCCTGGCCGCGTGGCAGCTCCAGCACCAGCTCCGCGCCCCGGGCCATTTCCGGCTCCACCCAGACGCGGCCTCCGTGGCGCCGCGCCACCTCCTGCACGATGGACAGTCCCAGCCCCGCTCCGGGCACCTCTCCACGCAGGCGCCGGAAGGGGGCGAACACCGCCTCCCGCTCCCCGGGCGGAATGCCCGGCCCCTCGTCCGCCACGCTGATGCGCAACCCGCCCGGCGCCCGCCAGAGCCGCACGCGAATCTCTCCTCCCTTCGGGGAGAACTTGATGGCGTTGGTCAGCAGGTTGTCCATCGCCTGCCGCACTCCACCCGGATCGAACCAGGCCTCCTCCCGCCCGGGCGACTCCAGACGGATGAGCAGCCCGCGCTCCTCCGCCTCGGCCCGCGCGCCCTCCACCGCCTGGAGCACCACCTCGGCCAGGTCCGCCTTCTTCCTGTCCCACTCCCCCCGCCCCGCCGCCGCCAGGTCCAGCAGCTCACTCGCCAGCACGGCCAGCCGCTCCACCTCGCCCCGGACCTCGCGGAAGGAGGCGCGCAGCTCCTCCACGTCCCGCTCGCGCCGCAGCACCAGGTCCATCCGCGTGCGCATGAGGGTGAGCGGGGTGCGCAGCTCATGGGCCGCGTCGGCGATGAGCCGCTCCTGGGCCTCGCGCGCCCCGCGCAGCTTGTCCGTGGCCTCGGCGAGCACCTCGCGCAGCTGGCCAATCTCGTCCTCGCTCCCATCCGGAGCGGGCTTCTGGGAGAAGTCCCCCTCGCGCAGCAGCGTCAGGTGGCGGGTGATGGCGCCCAACCGGCGCGCCAGGCGGCGGGCGAGGAACGTCTGCAGCACCAGCAGCAGCAGCCCCGTCACCGCGGCCAGGGAGAAGGCCATGCGGTAGTAGCTGCGCACGGAGCCATCCACCTGCGCCATCAGCGCGGACAGGCGCAGCGCATACCGCTCTCCATGGGGCGAGCGGACATTCACCACCACCTCGCGCAGGCGGGTGCCGTCCGGCAGCACGCGGGTGGAGAGCTTTGGAGGCTCGCGGGGATCTCCCGGCACCAGCGAGTCGGTGACGGACTCGCCCTCCAGCAGCGGCGGGTAGTGCATCACCAGCCGCCCGTCCGGGCCGAAGAGCTGGCCCTGCGGGGCGAAGGGGCGCACCTGCTCGACGAGGGGAGACACGCCCATGTGCAGGTGGACCTTCTGTCCGGGGCCGTCGAAGAGACTGACGCTCTCCACGGCGGCCTGGGCCAGCAGGGCCCGGTCCAGCGAGGCCTCCAGGTCATAGCGGAAGAGCATGCCGGCGGCGACGAGCGCGCCCAGCGTGGCCAGCGCGGGCACCAGGGCCCCAAGCAGCCAGAGGCGCCGGATGAGCGTCATGAGTCGCGGCGCTCCTGCGCGACGGCCAACATGTAGCCCACGCCCCGCACCGCGCGGATGGACACGTCCTCGGCGCCCAGCCGCTCCAGCTTCGTGCGCAGGTAGCCCACGTACACCTCGAGCACGTTGGGGCTGCCCTCGAAGTCCAGGCCCCAGGCCTGCGCCATCAGCCGGGCGCGGACCTGCGGCTCACCGGGCTGGCGCGCCAGCACCGACAGGAGGGAGAACTCGCGCGCGGTGAGGGGCTCCTCGCGGGCGCCCCGGCGCAGCACCCGGCGGCGGGGATCCAACACCGCGGAGCCCAGCCGCACCGGCCCGCCCTGCTGCTCGCCACGGCGGTGGAGGGCCTCCAGCCGGGCCAGCAACTCGTCGAAGTCGAAGGGCTTCACCAGGTAGTCATCCGCCCCGGCCCGCAGCCCCATCACCTTCTCTCCGGTGGAGCCCCGGGCCGTGAGCATCAGCACCGGCGTCTGCGCGCCCGACTCACGCCACTGCCGCAGCACCGACACCCCCTCCATGTCCGGCAGGGACCAGTCGAGGATGATGACGTCGTAGTCCTCCGGAGCGCCCTGGGCCAACGCGGCACGGCCGTTGCCGCACACGTCCACCTCGTGCCCCTCCTCCCCCAGGCCCTGACGCAGCAGGCCCACCATCTTCTCCTCGTCCTCGACGAGCAGGAGCTTCATGCCATTCCCCCTGTACACGGACTCAATGGCAATCAGGGTACAGGAGCAGCCCGATACCATCCAACGCCCCGGGCGGCGCCGGAACGCCAACGTCTTCCGCGCGGCGCCCGCGTACTACCGCTCCCGCCAGGTGCGCTGGGGACTCGGCCAGCTCGGCGGCGCGGTGGGCCTGCTGGCCGGCTACCTGCTGCTGCCCTTCTGGTTGCGCGCGCTCCGGCTCCCCTTCCTCCTCGAGTACATCCCTCTGATGGAAGCGCTGGCGGGCGTGGGCTTCCTCCTGCAGCTCTCCGTCAGCTACACCGTGCTCCGGCTGGACTACGAGCTGCGCTGGTACCTGGTCTCGGACCGCGGCCTGCGCATTCGCGAGGGCGTGCTCTCCACGCGGGAGCAGACGATGACCTTCGCCAACGTCCAGCACGTGGGCATCCGGCAGGGTCCCCTCCAGCGGCTGCTGGGCATCGCCGACCTGGAGGTGTGGACGGCGGGAGGTGGAGAGGCCAAGGGAGATACCGGCGAGCATTCACACGACGGCGGGCTGCACGTGGGCTACCTGCGCGGCGTGGACGACGCGGCGGAGCTTCGCACCAGCATTCTCGACCACCTCCGGCGGTCCCGTGACTCCGGCCTGGGGGACCCCGACGACGAACAGGGCCCGCTTCCCTCGGGCGAAGCCACGCGCCCCGCGCCCCCGCGGCTCCTGGAGGCCGCCTCGGAGCTCCTTCGCGAGGTGCGCCTGCTCCGCCAGGAGGCCACGCGCGCCCCGAATCCCCAGCGGGCGGACACGCCCCCGGGGTGAGAGGACCGGGTGCTCAGCCCCCATCCCCCGCCCGCGGCGCGAGGGGGGCAATGGCACGCAGGGGTGCGTCGCTCCCCAGGGCGATGAAGGGCGCCCAGTAGTGCGGATGGGGCCGTGCCTCCCGCAGCGAGCGCATGGCCTCGCGCAGGGCGGAAGCACGTCCCTGGCCGGCCAACAGGTTGCGGTAGTAGGTCTCCATGAGGACGCCCGTGGAGTCGTCGTTCACCTTCCACAGGCTCATCACCACCATCTCCGCACCGGCCACCACCAGGGCGCGGCGCAGGCCGGAGATGCCCTGGCCCAGTTGAACCTCGCCGCGGCCGGTGTCGCACGCGGAGAGGACGACGAGCTGGGTGCCCCACAGGTCGAGCCCGGCCAGCTCCAGCGCCGTCACGAGCGAGGCGTCGGGCCGGAACTCGGAAGGTGAGGAGGCATCCGGCTCCGGGGCGCTGGCTCCCGCGAAGGCGAGGCCGGAGCGCAGCAGCGGCTCCTCGGGGCCCGGTGCCTGGGGATTGTCGGCGAGCCCGCCGAAGTGGCCCACGGCACGCACGTCCGTGGTGGGGCCGGAGCTGTCACCGAGGAAGAAGCCGTGGGTGGCCAGGTGGAGGATGCCCGGGGTGGGCAGGGAGAGCAGGCGCTCCTTGGTGGCCTCGGCGCCGAGGAAGAGACGGGACTGGGGCAGCAGGCGCTGGATGCTCTCGGCCTCCTGGCGCGTGCCCGGCAATGGCATCCACGCGTTGGAGGGGAGGACCGTGCGCTGGGTGGAGAAGAAACGCTCGAGGGAGGCCGAGCGCTCGGCCCGCTGGGAAGTGCCGCCGGAGGCCAGGGAGTCCGCTCGAGGTGAGCCCGCGAAGTCCGGGTCGGCCAGCACGAAGATGGAGGACGCGGAGCCGGGCTCCTGGGGGCGAGGCAGCAGCTCCCTGCCGGACGTGAGGTAGTTGAAGTCGAAGGTGTCGACGAGGAAGCGCTCGCCGTCGTGGAGCGCGGCGAAGGGCACCAGGCCCAGCTGCCCGTCGGGAGACAGGAAGAGGCGGCGGCTCTTGCCCAGCACGGGCAGCAGCGGCTGGAAGGCGAGCCGGTGGAGCTCCTGGGCCGTGGCCTGGAACGAGGCCTCGCGGTTGGCCAGGGCGTTGCGCAACCGCGAGGCGGCGCGGTCAATGGGCTCTGCGGGCCCCAGATCCACGGCACGGGTCGAGGCATCGGGGAAGAGCACCAGCGCCAGGTAGCGCAGCGGGCCAGGAAGCTTCTCGCGGGGCGTACCGGGTTGGGGGCGCAGGGGCCGGTCCTGGTAGGCGATGAGCTCCACGAGGGCGCCCTCCCTGGGGAGCGAGGAGGCCACGCGGCCGGCGATCTCCGCGGGAGGAGGAAGGGCCGTGAGCGCACGGAGGGGAGCGGAGCGTCTGGCCAGGGCCGCTTCGAGCGAGTCACCCTCGTCGACCAGCGCCTGGAGGCGCTTCTGGTAGTCCTGGGGTGGGAGCGAACCGGGCCCGTCGAGCGAGAGGGTGGCCAGTTGGGTGCGCAGGCCCCGCAGCTGCTCGAAGCGGCCGCGGTCCCCGGCGTCCAGGTTCCGGAAGAGGGAGCGGGAGATGTTGGCCGTCTCCTCGACGGAGCGGCCCTTGAGCAGGAGCACGGCGCTGAGCGCCAGACGCCGCACCCGGGCGTCCTCGGGGTGCGCACGCAGCAGGGCGTAGAGCGTCTGCTCATCCGCGCGCAGATATTGGAGGAAGCTGGCCAGACGCGAACCGGAGAAGTCGAGCGCCTCCCGGCGCAGGCGCCGCTCGGAAATGGCGAAGGCCCGTGTGAAGAGTGGCAGGGCGTTGGCGAGGCGATGCTGGCCCAGCCGGAGCAGAGCGAGGCCGTTGAGCGTCCGGGCCACATCGGGGTGCTGTTTGCCCAGGGCCGATTCCTGGATGGCGAGCGCGCGCTGATAGAGCGGCTCGGCCCGTTCATACAACCCCTGGTTCTCGTAAACGGTAGCGAGGTTGTTGAGCGATTGGGCGAACTCGCGATGGTGGCCTCCGAGAGCCGCCTCCCGGATGGCGAGCGCGCGCTGGTGGAGCGGCTCGGCCCGGTCGTACGCCCCCTGGTTCACGTAGAGGATGGCGAGGTTGTTGAGCGCGGTGGCGACGAGGGGATGAGTCCCACCCAGGGCCGCATCCAGGAGGGACAGGGAGCGCTGGTAGAGGGGCTCGGCCCGGGCGTACAGCCCCTGATCCTCATAGATGATGGCGAGGTTGTTGAGGGATTTGGCGACTTCGGGGTGCTGGCTGCCGAGCGCCGCTTCCTGGATGGCGAGCGCGCGCTGATAGAGCGGCTCGGCCCGCCCGTACGACCCCTGGTCCGCGTGGAGGTTGGCGAGGGTCGTGAGCGCCGTGGCGAGGTCGGGGTGGGTGTCGCCGAAAGCCGCTTCCAGGATGGCGATCGCACGTTGGAGCAAGGGCTCGGCCCGCCCGTACAACCCCTGCTCCGAGTAGAGAAGGGCGAGGTTGATGAGGGATTGGGCGATCTCGGGGTGGTCCTTGCCGAGCGCCGCCTCGCGGATGGCGAGCGCGCGCTGGTGGAGCGGCTCGGCCCGGCCGTACAACCCCTGCTCCGTGTAGAGGTGGGCGAGGTTGTTGAGCGCGTTGGCGAGAGCGGGATGGTGCTTGCCGAAGTTCGCCTCATCGATGGCGAGCGAGCGCTGGTAGAGCGGCTCGGCGCGGCCGTACAACCCCTGGTCCTTGTAGAGGTTGGCGAGGTTGTTGAGGGATTGGGCGACATCGGAGTGTTTCTTGCCGAGGGCCGCCTCCCGGATGGCGAGCGCGCGCTGGTGGAGCGGCTCGGCCCGGTCATACGCCCCCTGGTTCAAGGAGATGATGGCGAGGTTGTTGAGCGTCTTGGCGATGTCGGGGTGGTTCTTGCCAAGGGCCACCTCCCGGATGGCGAGCGCGCGCTGGTAGAGGGGCTCTGCCTGGCCGTACAGCGCCTGGAACAGGTAGACATTGCCGAGCTTGTGGAGCGTCTGGGCGACGTCGGGGTGGTTCTTGCCGAGGGCCGCCTCCCGGATGGCGAGCGCGCGTCGAAGCAGGGGCTCGGCCTGGGCCAGTTCCCTCTGCCGCATCCGAAGCTCGCCCATCAAATCCAGACAGCTGGCGACGTCTGGATGCGAGCCCCCGAGCACGGTCTCCCTCAGCGCGAGCGCATGCTCGGCCCGCGCGAGGGCCTCGGCATATGCACCCGAGGCCTGGAGCGCCGTGGCCTCGTCGAAGGCGGTCTGGGCCTCCCGCAGCCGCGCATCCGGCGTCTCCTCGCCGGCCCTGGCGCCCGCCGCACAGCAGAGAACCACTGCCAACATCCATCCGAAGAACCGAGGCATGTCTTCCCCCCTTTGTTTGAATGACTTCCCTGCGCGTCTCACAGCCAGCTCGGGTCCGCGCGGCCCAGGCCCTCGAGGGCCTTCTCGGCCGCCCTCACGCCGAACCAGTTGGCTTCCTCGAAGAGAGCCATGCCGCCCAGGTCCGAGTGCGCGAAGTGCAGCGACTCGCCGAGGCTCTCCTGCGCCGCGAAGCGCGCCGGGCCCCAGAGGAAGCCGGGCGTGGGCCGCACCATGGCGTGGCCCCAGCGCATGACCTCCAGGCGCCGGGCCAGCGGGGCGATGTCCGGGTGCGCGGCCAGCATGTCCGCCATCACCAGCCCCTCCCACTCGGCGTAGCCGGCGGAGAGCACCTTCTGGCACTCGGCCTTCACGTCCAGCCCGGCCATGGGCAGGTACCAGGTGAACACCGTGGGCCCGCGCTCGTCCATGCGCAGTCCCTGGTGCGTGGCCACCACGTAGCCCAGGCTGCGGCTCTCGTAGAAGACGTTGTCCCACGCCATCGGGAAGCCGTGGGACACCGGCTTCTCGGAGAGCGTCAGGTTCGCCACCACCCACGGCCCGTACTGGAAGGCGCCCAGCCACTCGGGGCGCTTCTCGCGCCACGGGGCCACCACGTGCGCCGCCACGAAGCGCGGACAGGCCAGCACCACCTGCCGCGCCCGGTATGCCCGGGGCCTGCCCGTCGCCGCCTCCAGCGCGTCCACCCGGCAGCCGCCCTCCACGGGCTCCACCGAGTGCACCAGCACGTCCCGCTCCACCTGCCCCGGCGCCAGCGAGGACAGCAGCTGCTTCACCAGGTGCCCGTTGCCCTCGGGCCAGCTCAGGAAGCCCTCGCTGCGCTCGCCCTTGCCGTCCTGGCGCGCGGCGAAGTACCAGATGCCCGCCCACGCGGACACGCCCTCGGCCGTGGTGCCGTAGTCGTCCCGGCACGCGTAGTCCACCAGCCAGCGCAGCCGCGGCGAGCGGAAACCCTCCGCCTCCATCCACCGCGCCATCGTCACCTGGTCGAGCGCCGTCCACTCGGCGTCATCGCTGGAGAGCGCCGTGGGCACCGCGAAGGCCTTGCGCCCCTTCGCATCCCGCGCCGCCGCGAAGGCATTCATCCTCGCCTCGAAGCGCTCCAGCTCGGCCAGCTCCGCCGGGCTCGCGCCCGCGCGCAGGTAGAGGCCCTCGTACCACTCGCCCTTGTAGAAGAGGCGCTCCTCGGGCTCGCGGATGAGCAGCTCCTCGGCGTAGGCGGGGTAGCCCTGCGCGTCCAGGCCCGTCACCGCGCCCATCTCGCGCAGCAGCCGCAGCACCGGCCCCGAGTCCACCAGCGGCGCCGGCAGGTAGTGCGCGCCCCACGGGTACGCGGACACCTCGTTGCGCCCCGAGCGGGAGGTGCCTCCCGGCTCCGAGTCCAGCTCCAGCACCCGCACGTCCTTCACGCCCGCGGCCGCCAGCCGCCACGCCGCGCTCAGGCCCGCCACGCCTCCGCCCACCACCAGCACGTCCACCGCCTGGGCCTCGGCCGCGCGAGGCAGTGCCCCACCCCGCAGCTTGTGCCCCACGTCCACCGCCCGGTCCACGATGGCGCCGGGCACCGGCTCGCGCGCACGCGTCCGCCGGCATGCACTGGCCGCCACCGCCGAGCCGAGGAACGCGGCGACGAGCTCCCGCCGCGTCAGTTCCACCGCCGCCACTCCTCCTCGTAATAGTGGACGAGCACCTGGTTGTTCAGCCGGTTCACCTCGGCCGGCAGCGGGCCCATGTCCAGGGGGAACTGGAAGAGGCCCTCGTGCGTGTCGTCGGTGAGGAAGCGCAGCCCCGGGGGAAGCGGGCGGCGCGGCGGCACGGGCTCATGGGCCACCAGCACGTAGCCCCACTCGCCGAAGGAGGGCACCAGCGCGTGGTAGGGCTGCGTCCAGAAGCCCGCCGCCTTCAGCGTGGTGTCGATGCACCAGAAGGAGCGCCGGGCGAACATCGGCGAGGTGCTCTGGATGACGGCCACCCCTTCCGGCGCCAGCCGCCGCTTGAGCAGCTTGTAGAAGCCCGTGGTGTACAGCTTGCCCAGCGAGAAGTTGTTGGGGTCCGGGAAGTCCACCACGATGACGTCCCACGTCTCCGGCTTCTCCCGGAGGTACTCCATGGCGTCCGTGTTGATGACGTGCATGCGCGGATCCGCCAGCGCGTGCGCGTTCAGCTCGGCCAGCTCGTCGTAGCGCGTGGCCAGGCCCGTCATCGCGGGATCCAGGTCCACCAGGGTGACGTTCTTCACCTCGGGGTACTTGAGGATCTCCCGCGCCGCGAGCCCGTCCCCACCGCCGAGCACCAGCACGCGCTCCAGCTTGCCCGCGCGCACCAGCACCGGGTGCACCAGGGCCTCGTGGTAGCGGTACTCGTCCAGGCTGGAGAACTGCAGGTTGCCGTTGAGGTACAGCGAGAAGCCGCGCTTGCCGCGCGTCAGCACGATCCGCTGGTAGGGCGAGCTCGTCGCGTGCACCACGTCATCCGCGTAGAGGTGCTCCTCGGAGAAGTTGGAGAGCCGGTCGCCCAGGACGAGCCCCACCACCAGGAAGAGGCTGAGCGCCACGGCCTTCACGCGCAGCCGCACGGGGTGGGCCAGCACGGGCGCCAGCAGCCACGTGCTCCACAGGCCCACCAGCGCGTTGAGCAGCCCGAAGAGCAGCGAGGTGCGCACCAGCCCCAGCTTGGGCACGAAGAGCAGCGGGAAGCTGATGCTCGCCGCCAGCGCGCCCAGGTAGTCGAACGTCAGCACCTGGCTGACCAGATCCTTGAACTTGAGCTGATCCTTGAGGATGCGCAGCAGGAGGGGAATCTCCAACCCCACCAGCGTGCCAATGGCCAGCACGCTGCCGTACAGCGCCACGCGGAACACGTCCGTGAGGGCGAAGGTGAGGAAGAGCATCGGCGCGCACAGGCCACCGATCAGGGCCACGCCCAGCTCGATTTCCACGAAGCGCTGGGCGACTCCGCGCTCGATGAAGCGCGAGAGCCAGCTGCCGATGCCCATGGCGAACAGGTAGGTGCCAATCACCGTGGAGAACTGGGTGATGGAGTCGCCGAGGAGGTAGCTCGCCAACGCGCCGACGATGAGCTCATAGATGAGCCCACACGTGGCGATGACGAGCACGGTGAAGAAGAGGAGCGTCTTGTTCAAAGCGGGTACGGCCTGTGCCGCGGGGCGTCAGCCCGAGATGGCCGAGGCCACGATGATGGCCAGGCCGAGGATGAAGGAGCCCATGACGAGACCGAGGGCCGTGTTCTGGTCCACCTCGATCTCCTTGTGCACATCGAAGGGCATGATGAGCCGGAAGACGAACAGGCCCGCGACGAACACCGCCAGACCGACGAGCGAGTACACGAGGCTCGCCAGCAGGTTGTCCAGGCTCACCACCACTGACAGGACTCCCAGGAACATCACTTCCCTCCCATGAAACCGCCGGTCCAGGTTCGCACGCCGCCGCCGCGCGCCGAGGCCTGGCCACGCTGCGAACGGGTGAAGGGCTCACAGCCCGTGAAGGCCACCACGGCATAGAGGATGACGATGACTCCACCGATGTACTTCATGGACACCCTCTCTTCTCAATCATCCGAGCTGGAACCCAGGTTGCTCTCCGCCCAGCGCGCCGACTCGAAGCTGGAGGAGCGGAAGAAGGCCAACGCGGGCGCGATGAGCAGCAGGACCAGCGCACAGCAGAACCAGGAGCCGCGCGGCGTGTCGCTCACGAGCGTCACCTTGTAGCCCTGGCCCTGCGTGGGCCGGCCGTCGAAGAAGGCCGTGGTGCGCAGCACGTAGCGCCCCGGGGCCACCGCGGACAGGTACTCCGTCTCCGTCTGGCTGCCCTCGCTCCACGAGCCGTCCGAGTCGCGGCCGGAGTAGTAGCTCACCTCGTCGTAGAAGCTGACGGTCTCGCCGGTCTGCTCGTTGACCAGGTCCCCCTGGACGCCGAGCCAGGAGTTGCTCACCGGCGCCAGCAGGATGGCCTCCACGTTGCCGCGCTTGTGGATGTCGAAGGGCTCGCTGAAGGTCATCGCCGAGGGCGTGCCGGACTGGGCGTCCGGCTCCAGGCGGACCTCCTGCACCAGCACCGTGCGCTTGTCGGCGATGATGTTGGCGACGAGGAAGATGAAGAGCAGCGCCGTGGCCCAGACGCCCGTCCACATCCAGGTTCCCTTGCTGGAGTGCGGGTTGGGCTGGCTGGGGGCGATGCCCTCGGGCGTGGGCAGGGGCTCCTCGAGCTTGAAGGCCTCGCGGATGACATCGGGGGCCAGGTACTCGCCGAGCGTGTACGTCACCTCGTTGTCGGTGCGGTCCACGTTCACCGAGAACGGGGGCGCCACGTACTCCTCGGCCCGCGCGGTCTCTCCCGCCTGGACCTCCCAGTAGAACTCGCCGAGCACCGTCTCGGTCTCGGCGATGACGCTCTGGAAGGCCCGGTAGCGCCGGTTGTCCAGGTGCGCGGCCACGCCCGGGGCCACCGCCACGTCACCGGCGGCCAGCGGCTCGAGGAGGGTCCAGTGCCCGTTGGACTGCATCAGCCAGATGAAGCCGCGCTGGCGGTTGAAGAGGAGGTACTCCTCCCACGGGTAGCGGACGCCCTCCACGTTGCACGAGCGCACCAGGAAGCCGATGCACACCCACTCGGCGTCCCGCAGCTTGCCCTTGGCGCCCAGGGGGATGAGCGGCGGGTGGTCCGGCTTCTCCAGCAGCTGGAGGAAGGACAGCTTGCCGCGGCTCGCGTCCAACAGCGCGCCGCAGAAGGGGCAGGCCACGCGTTTGGTGCGGTCCGGCGCGCGCAGCTCCAGGGGGCCGTTGCAGTTCGTGCAGCGCGCCTGCTGCAGCGCCACCTTGCGCACCTTGGGCCGCAGCTGGTCCGGGGGAATGCCCAGCTCCGTCAGCTTCAGCTTCTTGCCGACGTACACCTCGGGCTCGCTCGTCCCGGTGCCGAAGTCGAGCGTGAGGAAGACGCCGCCGGGGCCCGTGGCGTCCACGTAGTGGCTGTCCGCCTCCGGGTCCACGTCGCTGGGGAGCTGGCCCGCGGCGGACACCACGCGGCCGTGCCCGCGCTCCTCCACCACCAGCCGGTGGCCCTGGAGCGAGAAGCGGTGGCCGGGCTCGAAGTCCTCGAGCACCAGCTCCGGCTCGGTGCCGGAGGCGAGCAGCAGGTGGAAGGCGCCCTCGGACTCGGAGAGCCAGCCGGTGCGCCCGTCGTCGAACTCCACGTACCACTCGTCCCAGGGCCCCGCGCCGTGGTCCTTCTGCAGGTGGCCCACCAGCCGGTAGGCGTCGCGGCCGATGCGGCCCTCGGCGTTGAGCTGGAGGGGCGAGTCGGTGTCGACGATGGCGCCAATCTTCCCGTGCGCCTCGAGGTGGTTGCCCTGCCGGGCCACCACCGTCTGGCAGTGGCTGCACACCACGACCAGTGCGGTGCCCGCGGAGAACTCGACGGGAGCTCCACAGGAAGGACAGTTGCCCTGCGTCACGCCTCCACCCCCCGGGGCAGCTCACGGACGCGGCAGGAGGCCGCGCCCAGGTGCCGCGCCAGCAGCGCCTCGAAGTCCGGACGCTCGCGGGTGCGGCAGCAGTAGACGTTGAGCGCGGCGAAGCCGTGCTCGGGGAAGGTGTGGACGGCGAGGTGGCTCTCCGCCAGCAGCGTGAGGCCGGTGATGCCGCCCGGCTCCGGGAACACGTGCCACTGGGGCTGACCGACCACCTTCAGCTCCATCCGCACGATGAGCTCCTCGAACAGGGCCGCGAGCGCAGCCGTGTCCTTCAGGCGCTCTGGCGGGCACCCGCACACATCCACGAGCCATTCCTGTCCGGTCGTCAGCGTCCTTCCTCCCCTTACGAGGCCCACCTTCTATCACGAGCCCCTCGCCGGTGTGTGCTGGAGAACGGAAGGGCCCGGCCCTGGTACGCTGCGGGCCCGTATGTCTCGGAAGGACCTCGTTTCCCCAGCCCCGCCGTCCCCGCCCGTCGAGGGGGTACGTACTCCCCGTCACACGTTGCAGCAGCCCGCCCCGGGCGCGGTGGCGCGGCTCCTGCGGTCGCTGCGCGAGCTGCCCGAGGCGGTGCGCGAGCCGGGCCCCGGGAGCACGGGGCTGGCGGGGTGGTTCAAGGCGGAGACGCCGCCGCCCACGGACATCACGCCCCGGTTCCGCGAGGTGTACCAGCGTGTGCGCGAGGGCGAGCCGGTGCTGCCGGACGAGGCGCGGCGGTACCAGTACCTGATGGTGAAGGGGATGATGGGGGACGAGGTGCCCGGCTACCTGGAGGACAACCAGGCGCGGCTGGAGAAGCGGGGGCTGGAGACGCGCGAGGTGGCGGTGGACACGGAGGGGCGGCTCGCGAACAACGTGAAGGTGGTGCGCGAGGCGCTGCTGGACGCCATCCACTTCCGACGCACGGTGGTGCTGGTGGGGCACAGCAAGGGGGGCGTGGAGGCGATGAGCACGCTGGCGCTCTACCCGGAGTTGAGGCGGCACGTGCGCGCGGTGGTGACGCTGCAGTCGCCGTTTGGCGGCTCGGTCATCGCGAATGATCTGGTGACGACGCCCTCGCTGCGGCGGTTGCTGGACGTGACGTTTCCGTCGCTGTTCCAGGGGGATGCGGGCTCGGTGGAGGACCTGTCGTACGCGCGGCGGATGGAGTTCGTGCGGCAGCACCCGTACCCGATGGACATTCCCACGGTGTCGCTGGCGACGTCGCGGCTGTCGAGGCGCTCGCTGATGCGGCCGCTGTGCGCCTACGTGCACGAGCGTTATAGGTGGGCGTGTGATGGATTGGTGAACGCGGTGGACGCGGAGGTGCCGGGCTCGCGGGTGGTGCGGCTGGACGACATGGACCACGCGGAGGCGGCCCTCACGGGCCTGCCCGGCTTCTCCAACTACTACCCGGGCGACCTCACCGAGACGATGGTCGCCCTGGCACTCGAAACGCGGCCCTGAGGCTCACGCCGCGGCGGTGCTGGCCGCGGCAACCGCCGGAGCGAAGCGCGCCATCACATCCCCCACGTACACGTAGGACAGGTACGTGGGAGACGTCCTCGCCTCGCTCTGGCGCAGACGCCGCAGCGCCTCACCCACCGAGAGGTGTTTCTCCCTCAGGTCCGCCACCAGCTGCTCCACCGCGTTGCGCGCGTGCGCGTCCTGCACCGGCCACAGCGGCGCGATGAAGCCCGCGAAGGACTCGCTCACGAACGTCTCGGCCCAGCCTCCGATGCCTCCGAGCATCTCGGTGGCCGTGCCCACCTCGCAGGCGTTGAAGATGACGAGCGGCCGCGACTTCTGCCCCAGCATCACCATGGAGTTGCGGACCTCGAGCGTCCTCAGCTCCCCGTCCTCCAGGTACACGCAGGAGGGCGACACCTCGTTGTTCGGGCTGTACTTGCCGTGCCCCGCGAAGTGCACCAGCCCCACGGTGGGCGCGTAACCACCGCCCAACAGATTCATCACGGGCTGACGCCGGCCGGCCACACGCACCGCCCGGAAGCGCTTGGAGAGCTGCTTCGACTCCTCCTGCGCCTGCGGCAGGGGCGCCAGGTGTGCGTGGTACTGGTAGTCCGGAGCGATGGTGAGGATGTCCCCGTGCGACAGGCGCGCCGTCATCGACGTCTGGTAGTCCAGCAGCCACCGCGCTACCGGATGGTCCATGCACAGCAGCCCCGCGTCCGGCACATCCACGGGCGCCATCAGCTCCCAGGGGATGTGCGGATCATCCGTGATGAACTGGATGGGGAAACCCGGCCCGTACTCCTGGCGCAGGGCCCGGAACGTCTCCCGGAAGGCCGTGGGCGTGCGCTGGTACAGCAGCTTCCCCAGCCCGAGGAACCAGGGGAAGTGATCGCCGGAGCGCAGCTCGCGCGCCGTGGCGGCCACGCTCTGGAAGAAGGCGGACGGGTCCGAGCCCAGGTCCAGGTCTCCCGAGAGCCGCGCCGGCAATCCCTTGCACGGCACCGACACGTGGAGCATCCAGTACAGGCGCCGCGGGTTGCCCTTGTCCAACCGGTGGATCTGCACCGTCAGGTGGGGCTTCTGGGCACCGGCCTCGAGCGCGAACGTCCCCTTCCCCTCATCCGCCTCCCGGGCGGACGCGGGCGCCATCCCCGCTGGAGGTGTCGAGGAGGAGCGCGAGGAGGACGGATCCACGCCCCCCGAGCCCGAGGACTCGACGGGGATGCGCCTGCGGGCCGCGCCGCAGAACCGCCCGTTGTACTCGAAGGTGGCCACCACGGTGAGCTCGCCCGAGGCGCTCGGGTGGACGGTGCCGGTCAACGTGGCGGCGATGGAGGCCTCGTTGCGCCGCACCAACACCACGCCCGTGTCCGCCCCGGGACGGAACGTCATCTCCGAGCACAGCAGCCGGACCTTGATGGGAAGCTCCTGCCAGTCCGGCGCCAGTCCGGAGAGGGTGACGCCCGCGGACTCCGTCACCGCGCCCACCTCGGCCAGCGACAGGTCCACCGTGAGCGGAAGCGCCTGGCCGGCCCGCGCGGGCACGATCGGCTCCACCGAGGGATAGCGCGTAATGGCCTGCCCCTCGTCCCGCGGCACCGGGGCTTCGGTGGCCTGCGGCGCGGGCTTCACCAGGGTGCTGTGCTGGAGAATCACGGGCTCCGCCGGCTTCGTGTCCTTCCGCTGCGTCTCCGGATCCGGAGCTCCCGCGGACTGGAAACACACCAGCTCGTCCACCACGTCCTCCTCGTCCACGGGCAGCTCGCCCGCACGGTGGAAGACGGCGAAGACGTCCGTCACGGGGATGACCTCGGGGCCGCCCTTGACGCTCACGCGGTACATGCCGGCCTGCAGCGGCGGCAACGTGCCCACGTGGAAGCCATCCGCGTCCCGCGCGAGCGCCGCCGACCAGGTCTGCTGCGTCTTCACGTGGGTGACGAAGGCGCGGAGCGCGACGGGCTCGGCCGAGGGGCGGACCCGCACCGTCACCGGCTCGTCGTGCGCGTACGCATCCTCGATGTGCAGCGAGAGCTGCTTGGAGGCCTGCTCCGGCGCCCGGTACTTGAGGAGGTTGATGTCCTGGCCGGTGAGCACCCCCTGCACGTGGGCCAGCACCTCGAAGGCGTTCTGCAGCGAGGCGTGGGACGTGGGGCTGTACATGACACGCGCGTGGTGCCGCTCCTCCAGGGGGAAGGCGGAGACGCGCGGCACGGTGCCATCACCGCCGTTGTCCGTGCCATCCGGGTCGCTGTAGAGCATCTCCACCGCGCCGGACGCCTGGACGCGCACGCCCTGCAGCGTGGGCTGGAAGGTGCCCACCACGGGGTGGAGGTTGTAGCCCCGCTCGAGGTACTCGGAGCTGCGCGAGTTGGCCAGCATCGCGCTCTCGATCTCCCGCTGGAAGGCGAGGCCCTGCGCGGCCCGGACGGGGTCCAACCCGCCGAGGCCCTTCATCTCGCCCGGGCGGACGAGGCTCCCATCGGGCAGCTGCACGCACGGGTAGATGGGCAGCAGCTGGTACGCCGAGGGCAGCGAGCGCACCATGGCCGTCAGGTCGAAGAGGTTCACCGGCCCGAGGTCCTTGCGGAAGCCCAGCGCGAGCGCCTGCAGCGCCATGAACGAGCCGCGGTGGGGCGTGCCGAAGGTGATGAGCGCGCGGGTGTCCTTCCAGCCGCCGAGGCACTCGAGGTAGTAGCGCGAGACGACGCCGCCCATGGAGTGGCCCACGAGGATGAGGCGCGCGTCGGGATGGCCGCCGTGGCTGTTGCGCCACGCGTGGAGCCAGCGCGGCGCCAGCCAGGCGAGCCGCTTCGCGGTGAAGCGGATGTCACGCCGCCAGTCGTAGGGGAACTCGAAGAAGTTGGCGCCCGGGATGAGGCCGAGCTGGCTCACCAGCGTCTCGGCCACGCGGGTGTAGCCGTCCACCTTCCACAGGCCGGGGATGAGGTGCGTGTCGGGCAGCATGGCGGTGGCTTCCACACCGTCATCGGCGAGCTCGCCCCCGCTGTCGGACTTCAGGGTGAGGGACTTCACGCTGCCCGCGCCGCTGAAGAGCGCGCGGAAGATGGCGCTGCCCGACAGCCCCCAGATTTCCTTGCCGTCCCGCTTGAGCACGCTGCCGAGCAGACCCGGCAGCAGAACGACGACATCCTTGATGACGGCGGCCATTGCTTCCTCCAGAGAGGGACACCCACCCCAGGCGCTCTACGCTCGAGCTCCAGGAGAACTGACGATAGCGGGAATTCTACGGTTCCCTACCCACGAGCCGGATCAGGGCAACGGTATGGGACTGAACGCTCCGGGCGGACGTGCGCGCTTCTGAACACCGGTTCAGAGCGTTGCATTCCGCGAAGGCCCGGGTTGCGAGCCTCCGTTCGCTCTGTAGGATGCCCGCCCCATGAGCAATCGACTGCTGAAGACCGGACTCCTCCTTCTCGCCCTGACCGCCTGCTCCAAGGACAAGGACAAGCAGGCCGAGGGCACGACGCCCCCCGCCACGACGCCCCCGGCGGCCCAGACGCCTCCGCCCGCGACGCCTCCGCCCGCCACGCCTCCGCCGGAATCGCAGCTCGCCGTCGAGCCCAAGGTCCACGGCTCCAGCCCGGTGCCCCGGACGAATCCTCCCGCGGAGAACCCGGGCCCCTGGCAGAAGAAGGCGCTGGAGGGCCAGGAGCTGTTCGCCACGATGGACACGAACCAGGGCACCATCGTGTTGAGGCTCTTCTCGAAGGAGGCGCCGCTCACGGTGGCGAACTTCGTGGGCCTGTCCACCGGGGAGCAGACGTGGACGGACCCGAAGACGCAGGAGGTGAAGAAGGGCACGCCGCTGTACAAGGACGTCATCTTCCACCGCGTCATCCCGGGCTTCATGATCCAGGGAGGAGATCCGCTGGGCATGGGCGTGGGCTCGCCGGGCTACAACTTCGAGGACGAGGTCCAGAACGGCAAGAGCTTCGACAAGGTGGGCCTGCTGGCGATGGCGAACCGGGGACCGGGGACGAACGGGAGCCAGTTCTTCATCACCACGTCGACGCCCGCGCACCTGACGGGCCGGCACACCATCTTCGGTGAGGTGGTGAAGGGCTACGACGTGGTGGAGCGCATCTCGCAGGTGCCGACCGGCGAGCGCGACAGGCCGCTGAAGGACGTGGTGCTCAAGAAGGTGACGATCAGCGCCGAGCAGCCCAAGTAATGAGAGCCGCGATGCGACGTGTGAGCACGCGCCTGGGCGAGCTGGACTGCCAGGTGGTGGATGGGGTGCCCGAGGGAGCGAGCCCGGAGCTGGCGGTGGTGCTGTGCCACGGCTTCGGGGCGCCCGCGACGGACCTGGTGCCGCTGGCGATGGAGCTGGTGGAGCTGAAGCCGGAGCTGGCGTCGAAGGTGCGCTTCGTGTTCCCGGCGGCGCCGCTGTCGCTGTCCGCGCTGGGGATGCCGCACGCGAGGGCCTGGTTCAACCTGCCGCAGGAGGTGCTGATGGGGCAGGAGCGCGACTGGGACGAGTTCGCGGTGGCGACCCCGGAGGGACTGGCCCAGGCGAGGCGCGGGGTGATGAGCCTGCTGTCGGCGCTGTCGGCGGCGACGAAGCTGCCGTATGGGCGGATGGTGCTGGGCGGGTTCAGCCAGGGCGGGATGGTGACGACGGACGTGGCGCTGCGGCTGGAGGAGGCCCCGGCGGGGTTGTGCATCCTGTCGGGGACGCTGATCTGCCAGGAGGAGTGGAAGCAGCGGGCGGAGAAGCGCAAGGGCCTGCCGGTGCTGCAGAGCCACGGGCGCGTGGACACCGTGCTGGCATACGGGCAGGCGGAGCGGCTGAGGGATCTGCTGACGAACGCGGGACTGTCGGTGGAGTTCCTCCCCTTCAACGGACCGCACACGATCGCGCCGGAGACGCTGGAGCGGATGGCGGAGTTCCTGCACACCCGTCTCACGAGTCGTTGAACGCTCCCTCTCCCCCTGGGAGAGGGTCGGGGTGAGGGTCGTAGGGCCCGGGAGGAGACGAGCCATGTATCGCGCGAAGGAACTGACGGTGGCGACGCGGGGCCGGGGCTTCTACGACATCACGGGCGAGGTGCAGCGAGCAGTGGAGGAGAGCGGTGCACGGGAGGGCCTGTGCACCATCTTCCTGCACCACACGAGCGCCTCGTTGCTGTTGTGCGAGAACGCGGATCCGGACGTGCGAAAGGACCTGGAGTCGTTCTTCTCGAGGCTGGTGAAGGACGGAGACCCGCTCTTCCGGCACGACGCGGAGGGTCCGGATGACATGCCGGCGCACGTGCGCACGGTGCTGACGCAGAACTCGCTGAACGTGCCGGTCAAGGGAGGCGAAGCGAACCTGGGAACATGGCAGGGCATCTACGTCTGGGAGCACCGGACGTCCCCGCACCACCGCCGAGTCACCGTCTCCGTGGTGAGCTGAGGCCCGCGCCCCCCAATCTCCCCCAATCTCCCCTCGCCCTCCGGGAGAGGGACGGGGTGAGGGTATCGAGCGCCCCGGGTTCCCACCCGTTTGCCCTACTCCGCGGGCTCCTGGGCCTCGAGCAACTTGTAGAGCGTCTTGCGGTCCACGCCGAGCAACCGCGCGGCCTCGCTCTTGTTCCCGCCCACATGCTGGAGCACATGGGCCGCATAACGCCGTGACAGCTCCGCCAGACTCGGCATGTCCCCGGCCAGGCCACTGAGCTTCTTCGGCGCATCGCCAATGGGCTCGGGGAAATCCTGCGGCCCCAACACACCGGTGACGTTGAGCGCGAGCGCCCGGGCCACCACGTTCTCCAACTGCCGCACGTTGCCCGGCCAGTCGTACGCGGTGAGCCGCGTCATCACCTCGGCCGTGACAACAGGAGCCACACCCCCCCGGGCATGCAGCGCGGCGAAGTGCTCGACCAGGGCGGGAATGTCCTCCCGCCGCTCGCGCAGGGGCGGCAGGTGCAGGTGCACGACGTCCAACCGGTACAACAGATCCTCGCGAAACAACCCCTCGGCCACGCGCTCCTTCAAATCCTTGTTCGTCGCGGCCACCACGCGGACGTCCACCTTCACCGGAGCGCTCTCGCCGACGCGGCGGATCTCCCCCTCCTGCAACGCGCGCAACAGTTGCGCCTGCACCTTGGGCCCCACGTCCCCAATCTCGTCGAGGAACAGCGTGCCCCCGTGGGCCTCCTCGAACACACCGCGCCGCGCCCCCGAGGCTCCGGTGAACGAGCCGCGCGCATGGCCGAACAGCTCGCTCTCCATGAGGGACTCGGCGATGGCGCCACAGTCCACGGGAATGAAGGCGCCACTGGAGCGCGGCGAGCGCCGGTGCAGCGCACGCGCCACCATCTCCTTGCCCGTACCCGTCTCGCCGGTAATCAACACCGGCACCGACGTGGCCGCCGCCCGGGCCACCTGCTTGTAGACCTCGAGCAGCGCCGGGCTGCGCCCCACCATGGAGCCACGCTCCACCTGCTTGCGCAGCGAGCGGTTCTCCTCCACCAGCCGCTTCTGCTCCAGCGCGCGCTTCGCCACGCGGACGATGGCGTCCACGTCGAAGGGCTTGGCGAGGTAGTCGAAGGCGCCCTGCTGGATGCTGTCCAGCGCGCCCTCGATGTTGCCGAAGGCCGTCACCACGATGACGGGCGTGTCCGGCAGCTGCGCGCGCACCTCGTTCAACACCGTGAGCCCATCGCCCGCGTTGGGCATGGCCATGTCGGTGAGCACCAGGTCGAACGGCCCCTCCTCGGCGAGCCGCGTGCTGGCCTCCTTCGGGTGCGAGGCCTGGAACACCTGGCCGAGCATGCCGAGCAGGCGCTTGAGCAGGTCCCGCGCGTGGGGATCATCATCGACGACGAGGATACGGGCGGGACTCATGTACCGACTCCGCGAACAGGGGGCGCGGCCTCGGCCGCGAGGGGAAAGCGGACCACCACCCGGGTGCCCACGCCCAACTCCGAGCGCACTCCCAGCACGCCGCCATGGGCCTCCACCAGCCGCTTCGTGGTGGCCAGCCCGAGCCCGTGCCCGGGAATCCCCCGGGTCTCCGGGCCCCGGAAGAAAGGCTGGAAGAGCTTCGCCTGCGTCTCCGGGCTCATGCCGGCGCCATTATCGGCCACCTCCAGCACCGCCTCGCCGCCTTCTCGCACCACCTTCACGGAGACATGTGCCTCGGGCCGGCCCGCCGTGTACTTCACCGCGTTGGACAGCAGGTTCTGCGCGATGAGCTGCAACAACTGCGAGGGGCAGGACACCTTCACACCGGACTCCAGCGAGCGCTCCAGCGCCACGCCCTGCGCGGCGGCCGTCTGGCTCACCTCCAGCAGCAGCGTGGTCACCGCCGTGTCCAGCTCGCCCACCGCGGGCTCGCCCCGGGTGCCGGCGCGGCAGAAGCGCAGCAGCGCCTCGATGAGCTCGCCCATGCGCACCGCGCTGGACTCGGAGAGCGACACCAGCTCCAGCGCCTGCGCGTCCTTCACCGCCCCCGAGCGGCGCAACAGCGTCAGGTACCCCTTGAGCGGCGACAGCGGGCCCATCAGGTCATGCGCCACGCGCCGGGTGAAGGCGTCCAGCTCCTGGTTGCGCCGGTCCAGCTCCTCCATCTGCGCCTGGATGGTGGCCTCCTGCCGCTGCAGCACCGAGGTGATGCGCCAGCCCACCCCGAGCGACACCAGCACCGCCAGCAGCGTCACCCCGCCTCCAAAAGCAAGGTTGCGCACGCGCAGCGAGGCCAGGTGGTCCAACAGGAGCCGGGCCTCGTCCGCGTTCTCCCGTGCGAGCTGCCCCGCCAGGCCATCGATCTCCTCGGCCAGCGGGCGCACCTGCTCCACCAGGTGGTGCCGCGCCTGCTCGGACTCCTGGCGATGGGAGAAGACGGCCGCGGCGCGCACCTGCTCGGCCAGCCGCGTGCAGGCCATGTTGAAGCGCTGCCACACCACCAGCGTGTCACCGTGGGGCAGCTCCCGCGTGTACGCCTGCGTGGCCTGGCGGATGTCCGCGAGGATGTCCTCCATCACCTCGTCGGCGGCCTGGCGCTGGGGATCATCGGTGGCGCGGATGTGGGCCTCGATGGCGGACTCCAGCGAGAGCGCGTCCACCCGGATGCGGCCAATCAACCCCGCCCGGTCGAGCGCCTCCTGGACGCGCTCGGCCACCTGACGGCTGGTGCGCACCTCCGTCCAGAGCGTGAAGCCAGCCACCGCCGACAGCAGCATCACCGCGAACAGGAAGCCGGCGCGGTAACCACGGATGGAGGCGCGAGCGGTCACGGACTGCCAGCGGGCATCGGCGGAGCCGGCGCCTGCGAGGGCTCCTGCGTGGGCTGGGGCTGGCTGCGCCGCCGGGCCCGGGAAAGCGCCGCCTGGTACCACACGTCCTCCAGCTCCTCCTGCAGGGCCGTCAGCTCCCGCTGCCGCGTCACCAGCTGCGCGTTGTGCTCCACCAGCGAGTGCCGCGCCGCCACCGCTCGGCCCAGTTCGTCCTCCAACCATTGGTTCAGCTGCGCCGTCTCCGCCCGCTCCTGGGCCGCCGCCTCCAGCGCACTCTCCGCTTCGGCGAGCCTCACGGCGAGTGCTTCCGCACGTTCTCGCTCTTCCTGATACCGCCCCTGCCACCGCTCCACTTCCACCGACATCAGGGGCTCAGAGGATACCCGCGGGGTCGCGCATCCCACTCCCAATCCACCCGCTGCCAACGCGATGAAGAGGTACCGCATGCCTTCGCTCCCGTCCTCCGGACACGCGGCATGCGCATCCGGGCTAGACCGGGCTGTACTGTCTCCGGCTGACATGGCCAGCATCCCCAAGACGCGGCGTGTCGTCAAAGACCTCCAGCGCTTTCTGGGGAGGGTGCCCCCAGGCCGGGTAGGCGGAATGGGGAGATTCTCCGCAACTCCGCAGTGCAGGCCCCTCTCAAGGGCCCGTGGCACGGCGGGTGCTCAGTGTCCATCACGCAACGCCGCAATGCCGCGACGTTTCGTTGCTGCTCGGAGAATCCACATGAAGAACATCATCGCCGCCATCGCCCTGACCGCCTCCATGTCCGCGTTTGCCTCTGAGCCCGCGAAGGTCGAGGCCAAGCCGGCCGCCCCCGCCGCCGCCCCGGCCGCCGCCGCTGCCCCGGCCGCCACCCCCGCCGCCGAGATGAAGGCCGAGGCCAAGCCGGAGGCCATGAAGGCCGAGGCCAAGCCCGAGGCGAAGAAGGCCGAGAAGAAGGCCGGCAAGAAGGCCGAGAAGAAGGCCGAGCACGCCGCCGAGACCAAGTAGTCCTTCCGCTTCGTCTCGAAGCACCGGTGAGGGCGCTTCCCTTCGTGGGAGGCGCCCTCGCCGTTTGCGGGCTCAGTGCGCCCCGGCGGCCTTCAGGGCCTCGGCCTGGAGCTCGCCCGGCACCATCTTCCCGTCCTGGATGTGCAGCGCCCGCCGCGCGTGCCGCACCACCCGCGGATCATGCGTGGAGAAGAGGAACGTCACCCCCTTCTCCCGGTTGAGCCGCAGCATCAGAGCGAGGATCTGCTCGCTCGTCGCCGAGTCCAGGTTCGCCGTGGGCTCATCCGCCAGCACCAGCCGTGGCTCGGTGATGAGCGCCCGGGCGATGGCCACGCGCTGCCGCTGGCCCCCCGAGAGCTCGTCCGGCTTGTGGTGCAGGTAGGGCTCGAGCCCCACCGCCGCGGCCAGGGCCACCACCCGCTGGCGCAGCGCCGCCTTGCCCTCGCTGTCCTTGCGCACCATGCACGGGAACTCGATGTTCTCCGCCACGTTGAGCACGGGGATGAGGTTGAAGCTCTGGAAGATGAAGCCGATCTTCCGGTTGCGCACGTCGGCGAGCGCGTCGAAGTCCCGGTCTCCGACCTCCTCACCATCCAGCTTGTAGGAGCCGCTCGTCGCCCGGTCCAGGCACCCGATGATGTTGAGCAGCGTCGTCTTGCCGCTGCCCGAGGGGCCCGTCACCACGGTGAACTCGCCGGCGGAGACCTCCAGGTCCACACCGCGCAGCGCGCTCACCTTCGTCTTGCCCAGGAGGTAGTCCTTGGTGATGGCCTTCAGCTCGAGGAGGTTCTGCGAGGGCATGGCACACGTCCTTCAGTAGAAGAGGCGGACCTGGAAGAGGCCGCGGTATTCGATGGGCATCAGGCTGAGCTCGCTCACGTGCGTGTCGCTCTCCGGCACCTTCACCGCGAGCGAGTCCGGGCCCTGCCAGGGCACGAAGCCCGAGAGCGTGAGCGTCATCCACTCGGTGGCCGCCCAGGAGAGGCTGGGGGTGATGAGGCCCGAGAGGTCCTGCAGGCTCGCCATCACCACCACGTTGAAGGTGAAGTCGTCGTGAATCTTCGGCTTCTGGTAGCTGATGAAGGCGTAGTGGCGCCCGATCGGCTCGAAGCTGAACTTCTGCGGCAGCCCCGTGTCCACGCTCCCGCCCGGGTCCACCCCCGAGGGGTCCAGGCCGAGCTCCCTCGCCACCCGAAGCAGGCCCAGCCCGTTGACGTAGTACTGGAGCTCGTCCCGCTTCAGCCCGTCCGCCTGGTACAGGTACTCCACCGAGAGCATCGACTCGTCGCTGAACATGTAGCGCGTGCCGGCCAGCACCCGCGGGCGGAGCTTCTGCTCGTCCAGGCGCTTGGTGGAGAAGAAGGCCTCGCCCCGGAGCACACAGCCCACCGCCGAGGGCCGGTCCTCCAGGCACGCCCCCACCGGGTAGCGCCGCGCCGAGCCGAAGCCCACCAGCCCCTCCACGTGCAGCTCGTAGTCCGTGAAGAAGTAGCGCGAGAAGGAGAAGCCCAGCCGCGTCTTGTCCTCGAAGGCGTCCCCGTACAGGTTGGAGTGGAAGAGCATCAGGTTGACGTCCGCGTCCGCCACCAGCGTGTAGGCCCGCGCGGCCAGCAGGTAGTGCAGCTCGTCGTCCTTCTTGTCCCACTTCGGGTATGCGAGCAGCGCCTGCGGCAGCCCGTTCTGCTGCTTCAGCACCGCCGGGCTCGCCAGCAGCGAGAAGGTGTACTTCTCCAGCGGCACCTCGACCCGCACCATGTACGCGCCCGCGCGCTGGAAGTTCGGGTCCGTCGGGTCCTTCGGCGGGTTGATGAGGTCCGTCGGGTTGAACGCCATCCCCGCTCCCCAGATGACTCGCTTCTTTCCCGCCAGCAGGTGCAGCTGCGGCACTACCTCGTGGCTCACGTACAGCTCGTTGAGGGAGAGCAGTGGCTTCGCCGCGCTCGACTCCTTCTCCGCCACCGAGACTTCGTTCCCGTTCGCGTCCAGGCCGCGGTAGCGGCCGGATGCCTGGAGGAAGAGCGACAGGTCCGCGGAGATGAAGCCCCCGGGCCGGTACTCCTGCCGCGGCTGCACGTTCAGCTCCAGAAACTGCTGCAGCTCCGGTTGGGCGTCCGTCGGCACCAGGCCCGTCACCCGCGAGCGCTGGTACTGCGTGCGGCTCTCCACGTAGCCCGTCACCTCGGCGGCGAGCACGGGGGCGGTGGTCAGGAGGACGAGACTCGCGAGTAGGGCACGCATGGTGGGAACCCTCGGGCCGGATACCCTCACCCCGTCCCTCTCCCGAGGGGAGAGGGGTGGTTGGGCGGGGTGGTTGGGCGGAGTGGTTGGGCGGGATGGGATGATGGGGAGCAGTGGGGTTGGGTCAGCGGC
This sequence comes from Archangium sp., assembly GCF_057119385.1. Taxonomy (NCBI): domain Bacteria; kingdom Pseudomonadati; phylum Myxococcota; class Myxococcia; order Myxococcales; family Archangiaceae; genus Archangium; species Archangium sp. Next base: position 81,230 of record NZ_DBNGVP010000078.1, read on the forward strand.
CCAGGTCCGCTTGCGTGAAACGCTGGGCCGGCGCTTCCACGTTCAGCTTCATCCCCTTGAGCACCATCTCCGAGCGCCTCGCCTTCACCAGCTCGTTGCGCATCACCACCTTCGCCGGCCGCGTGTACCCCTTCTCGAACTCCGTGTACTCGGTGAACTCCGCGCTGCGCAGCATCTGCCCGCTCGTCCCGTAGTACTCCCCCTTCACCGGCATCGCGTCCTTCTTGCGCAGCCACAGCTTGATGCTGTCGTACGCCGTCTCCGCGTTCTTCGCCTTCAGCTCCAACGCGTACGTGTCCGGCACCTCCGACGTCACCATCTTCGCCGTGTAGTCCTTCGTGTAGTTCACCCGCATCACGTCCGCGTTGTTGAAGTCGCCTCCCTGGAAGCTGTCGCGGTTGGCGATGCGCGTCGCCCTCTTGAGGTTGGGCAGGTACACCCACATGTTGTCGCCCGAGCGCAGCATCTCCTGCCCCTTCACGCTCGCCGGCCCCTTGAACCAGACACGGAACTTGTCGTCCTCCCCGCGCAACAGCTTCATCACGTACGTCCGGCTGCTGCCGTCCTCACGGTAGGCCGTCATCTCCGACTCGGTCTCGAAGGTATGCGGCCCCATCACCGCGTCGTACTTCGCCAGCAACTCCTCCGCGGTAGGCTCCGCCGCCAGGGCCGGGGCCGCCACGAGCAGCGTCATCAGGGCGAGGGTGAAGGCTCTCATCTGCAAGCTCCTTGAAAGGAAGAAGGGGAAACGGGATTCACACCGAGCGCAGCGCTTCCACCGGATCCAACCGGCTGGCCCGCCACGCCGGCCACGCCGCCGCCGCCAGGGCTCCCACCACCGCCACCGCCAGGGTGAGCCCCATGAACGCGGGATTCAGCTCCGGCCTCAGCACGGACTGCGAGCCGCTGTTGACCACCATCGACATGGGAATGCCCCGCGCCGCGATGCCTCGCACGATGGCGCTCCCGAGCAGCACGCCCCCCACCCCGCCCAGCACCCCGAGCAGCGTCGCCTCCACGAGGAACATCGTCAGCACCTGCTTGCGGCGCATGCCCACCGCCAGCATGGTGCCAATCTCCCGCACCCGCTCGAACACGCTCATCAACATGGTGTTGATGATGCCCGTGAGGATGATGATGAAGAGGATGACGGAGATGAGCCCCATCACGAAGCTCTGCCGGCTGATGATGTCGCGCACGAAGGGCTGCAGCTCCTGCCACGTGTGCACCTCGTACCGAGGGCCGAGCTCCTTGCGCAGGTCCGCCGCGATGCGCTCCAGGTTGCGCAGGTCATCCACCGCCACGGCCAGCTCCGTCACCCGCCCCTCCATGCCCAGCAGCTCCTGCGCCAGCTTCAGCGGCACCGTCACCACCCGCTTGTTCTCGAAGGGCAGGCTGGACACGCTCAGCCCCTCCACCGATACGTCCAGCGAGTTGGCCCGGCCCTTGGGGCTCGACGAGGCGAGCGTCACCCGGTCCACCACTCCCTCGGCGCCCGCCGCCTTCGCCTTCTCCGCGGGCGTCACGGCGTGGAAGGACTGCGCCAGCTCGTTGCCGAGAATCGCGTGGGCATGGTCCCCGCCCGCGAGCGTCCGGCCTCCGGGCAGCACGTCGAAGCCCGCCCGGGGCACCGCCTGCTTCTCCGTGACCAGGTCCAACGCCCGGCCCACGAACATCGTCTGGGACACACCGTTGCTCACCAGCCCGGAGAACTGGATGCGGCCGGTGACACCGGTGACGCCGGGCACGGCGCGGACGCGGGCCAGCACGGAGTCGTCGTAGGGGATGCTCGGATCCAGCGGCAGCGCGTCGCTGCTGTCCAGGTAGCCGGCGGTGTGGATCTGCAGGGCGCCCGTCTTGCCCTGGACGATGTCGTCCACCATGAGGCGCACGAAGCCGTCGATGAAGCCGCGCAGCACGAGCACGGCCGTGACGCCCAGCAGGACGGCGGCCAGGGTGACGAGGCTGCGGCGGCGGTTGCGCGCCACGTTGCGCGCGGCGATGGAAGAGAGGGAGCTCATGAGTGGGCCAGGGCCTCCACCGGACGGAGCTGGGCGGCGCGGTACGCGGGCCACAGGGCGGCGAGCGCCGCGCCCACCGTGGCCATGCCCACCGCGCGCACGAGGTACAACACCGACACATGCGGACGGATGACACTGTCCGCCACCGCGCCGGGCGCCGGCAGGTGGATGCCCCGCTGCCCGAGCCACAGCGTCACCGCCCACCCCACCAGCGCGCCGAGGATGCCGCCCACCAGCCCCAGCACCGCGCCCTCCATCAGGAAGAGCGACACCACCTGCCGCCGCCGCGTCCCCACCGCCAGCATGGTGCCAATCTCCCGCACCCGCTCCAGCACGCTCATCAGCATCACGTTGACGATGCCCAACAGCACCGTCAGCAGGAACACCGACGTCATGATGCCGAAGATGAAGTCCTGGTGGCCCACCAGCTGCGCCACGAAGGGCAGCACCTGATCCCACGTGTGCACCTCGTACTCGGGCCCGAGCAGCGCCTGCACCGCGTCTCGCACCCGCGGCGCGTCCTCCATCCGCGTCACCGCCAGCGCGTACTCGGTGACCCGCCCCTCCATCCGCAACAGCCGCTGCGCCGTCCCCAGCGGGACGTACCCCTGCCTCCGGTCTCCCGGCGTCGCGCTCACCAGCGTCCCGGCCACGCGCACCGCTTCTCCGTTGAGCGCTCCGTCCCGGTCTCCCGACAGCAGCGCGGGCCAGCGCTCCGACGGCACCCCGGCCTCCGTCACCTCCGCGCGGAGGCTCTTCGCCATGTCCGCGTTGAGCAGCAGCTCCGGCGCCTCCACCCCGGACAGGTGCGCGCCCTTGCCCAGCCACGTCGAGCGCTGCGGCGTCACCTTCGGCTCCAGCGCCGGGTCGAACGCGGTCAGCTGGAGGAAGCCCGTCCGGCCGGCGCTGTCCTCCTCCGGGGAGCCCTCCACGTCCGGCAGGGAGATCATCCCGCCGAAGGCGATGCGCGGGGACACGGCGACCACGTCCTTCACGGACGCGATGCGCTGGCGCAACGCCTCGGAGTCCGCCATGTCCAGCGTGAGCGGCGAGCCCTGCACGTTGGCCAGGTAGCCCTTCTTGTGCACCTGCACCGCGCCCACCTGTCCGAAGACGAGGTTCTCCAGGATGACGCGCTGCTGGCCATTGACGAAGCCACGCAGCCCCACCATCGCGCCCACGCCCACCACCAGCGCGACGAGCGAGATGGCGGTGCGGCGCCGGTTGCGCAGCAGGTTGCGCGCCGCGAGCGACAGCAGCCTCATGAGCGCCTCCTCGACACGGACTTCACGGTCATGGTCTCCCCCGCCTTCACGGACTCACAGAAATGGTGCACGTGCGCGTCCACGCGCTCCAACAGGCGCTCCAGGTCCGGCGTGCCTCCGGCCAGCACCAGGTACATCAGCCGCATCATCAGCAGCGGCCCCATGAACTCCAGGGTGTACAGCTCGGTGTCCCCGGGCCGGATGGCTCCCCGCCGCACCAGCTCCGAGAAGAGCACGCCCAGCCGGCCCCGGCTCGCCACGATGGCGGCGTGGACCAGGCCCGCGTCCTTCAACCTCGGGCCCTCGGCCATCAGCATGCGGATGAACTTCTGCGCGTGCGGCGTGCTCCAGCTCTCCACCAGGGAGCGCGCCATGGAGCGCAGCAACGGCTCGGGGCCCTCCCGCGGCAGCGCGTCCAGGTCCAGCGACTCGAGCCGCTCCAACCGGCCCGGCCCCATCTCCTGCAACAGCGCCTCGAAGATGGCCGCCTTCGACGCGAAGTGGTGGTACAGCGCGCTCTCGCGCACCCCCACCGCACGGCCAATCTGCCTCATCGACGTGCCCGCGAAGCCTCCCTCCGAGAACAGCTCCAACGCCGCTTCCAGAATCAGGCGGCGCGTGTCCCGGGCTTCCTCTTTCGTCGGCCTCGCCATGCGTGGGCTTTTTACTTAACGAACGTTCAATAAGTTCACAAGGGGGGCTACAGGGGGAGCTCGGGGACAGGCACCCTCACCCCGTCCCTCTCCCGAGGGGAGAGGGGAGATTTGGTAACCTGGGAAGTACCGGCCCCCCTCCGGCTCGCGGATGCTCTTCAACTCGCACGTCTTCCTCTTCGTCTTCCTTCCCGCGGCCCTCCTCGTCTACTTCGGGCTGGGACACCGCGGCCGCACGCGCGAGGCGCTGTTCTCCCTCCTCGCCGCCTCGCTCGTCTTCTACGGCTGGTGGTCCGCCGGCTACGTGCTGCTGCTCGTCGCCTCGCTGTCCTTCGACTACCTGCTCGGCGCCCGCATCGCCGCGCTCTCCTCCGTGGACACGCGCCGCGCCCGCTGGCTCCTCATCGCCGGACTCACGATTGACCTCGGGCTGCTCGCGTACTTCAAGTACTCGGGCTTCCTCGTGGAGAACCTCCAGGCGCTGCTCGGGACACACTGGGACTACGCGCCGCCCCGGCTGCCGCTGGCCATCTCCTTCTACACCTTCCAGCAAGTGGCCTACCTCGTCGACTGCTACCGCACCGGCCACCGCGAGCCGAGCGTCCTGCGCTACGGCCTCTTCGTCACCTTCTTCCCGCATGAGATCGCCGGGCCCCTGGTGAACCACCGCGAGATGCTCCCGCAGTTCGCCTCGCCCGACGTGGCGCGCCTGCGCTCCGAGCGGCTCACCGTGGGCCTCACCTGCTTCTTCCGCGGCCTGTTCAAGAAGGTGGCCGTGGCGGATGTCGTCGCGCAGTTCGCCAACCCCGTCTTCGCCGCCGCCGCTCAGGGCGTGCCCGTGGGCCTCGTGGACGGGTGGGTGGGCGCCATCGCCTTCTCGTTGCAGCTCTACTTCGACTTCTCCGGCTACTCGGACATGGCCATCGGGCTGGCGTGGATGTTCAACATCCGCCTGCCGCTCAACTTCGACACGCCCTACCGCTCGGCGAGCATCGTCGAGTTCTGGCGCCGCTGGCACATCTCGCTCTCGCGCTTCCTGCGCGACTACCTCTACGTGGCGCTGGGCGGCAACCGGAAGGGCCGCGTCCGCCGCTACGTCAACCTGATGCTCACCATGCTGCTCGGCGGGCTGTGGCACGGTGCCGGGTGGAACTTCATCCTCTGGGGCGGGCTGCATGGGGCCCTGCTCGTCGTCACCCACGTGTGGACCGCGTTGCGCGAGCGGTGGGGCCTGGCGCCGCTCGGGCAGGAGGGCCGATGGACGCGGCCCCTGGCCATCGCCGCGACGTATGTGGCCGTGGTGGTGGCCTGGGTCTTCTTCCGCGCCGAGACGCTCGAGGGCGCGCTCGGCGTGCTCCGGGGCATGGCGGGCCTGGCCGACGGCGCGAAGACGGGGCTCGCCTTCCGCGCGGTGTGGAACGACGACCTCTCCGGCTTCTTCCGGGCGGCGACGAAGACGGGCGTGCTGCTCGCGGCGTTGCCGGTGGTGTTCCTCTCCGGGGGCCAGCACCGCTGGATGGGGCCGCACAACCCCGCGCTGGTGGACGACGCGCCTCGCGCCTTCCCGGTGTCACGCTGGGGCTGGCAGCCCACTCCGGGCCAGGTGCTCGCCTGCGCCGCGATGGCCGCCGTGGCCCTCCTCCGCCTCAGCGAGGTGAGCGAGTTCATCTATTACAACTTCTAGGCCGGAGGCGGAGACGCGTCCTCCCCCAGGAGCTCCCGCTCGCGGATGCGCGTGTAGTGCACGACGGCCTCCGAGATGGCCCGGTTGAAGCACTGCACGAGCACCCTCACCTCCTCCACGCGAACGAGCGCGTGTCCCTGCTCGTCCACGAACTCGTAGATGCAGTCGTGCAGGGCGCCGTACTCGCGCACCATGCTCGGCAGGTCGAAGCCGACGCGGAAGCGCTGCGCTCCATGCTCCCAGCCCAGGGGGCCCACCCGGTGCGTCTTGGGTGCCTCCCCTTCCTCCTCCCGGCGCAGGGCCGCCACCACTTCCCGCAGGAAGTCCGGAATGTGGTCCGCCAGCTCCGGCCTGGAGAGCTGCCCGGGTGCATGGTCCCGTTGGACCCGCTCCAACCAGCGCTCGAAGATCTGTTCCGAGCCGGCCTCCATCATATCGGCGACGGTTTTCATGGGTGCTCTCCCGCGACGGCCCTGGAAGAACGTTGGTACCTGTGCGGCGTTCTGTCCCGGCGGGCGGTCCTGGTCCGTGGGCTGATTCACGGCGGCATGCCGGGCAGGCGGGAAGACAGGGGCCCTCTGGCTCCTTCCGTCTGCCCGCCGAAGCGGCGATGCTCCGCCCCCGGACGAGCCCGTGAGCATGGACAGATACCTCAAGCATTGGGCGGTGGCCACGGCGGTGCTCGTGCTGGGGGCGCTCGCGCTCAACCTGCTCGTGGATCCGCTCTGGTACGGCCGGGGCAACCGCCTCACCGGGCGCAACTACGAGTTCAACGAGCGCGTCTCCAAGGCCAACCTCTTCCTCCAGGACCCCGCCCGCTACGACTGCCTCATCCTGGGCAGCTCCACCTCCACCATCGTCCACCCCTCGCTGCTGGCGCCGCACCGCTGCCTCAACCTCGCGTTCAGCGCGGGCGTGGTGGGCGAGTTCCTCGCCTATGCCCGGTGGCTGCGCGCGCATGGGGCGAGGCCCTCGCTCGTCATCGTCGGGACGGACTTCGTGAACTTCGACCCCCGCGTGGACGCGCAGGTGGACGTGCCGGACTTCGTCGCCCGGAGCGAGCCCCCACCGCCGCGTTGGAAGAGCTACCTGTCCCTGGACGCGCTCCTCTGGTCGGTGCTGGCGGTGTTGGACCAGTCGCCCTACCCCAAGTTCTACGACGAGCGCTTCGAGGTGGTGATCCGCCCCGACGCCGGCACCTTCGACCCCGCGGGCGGCGTGTGGCTCCCCCCGCGCGTGCTGGACCCGGCCCGGGTGGCACGCTTCGGCGAGCTGCGCGGCCTCTTCCCCGAGGCCCGCTTCATCGGGTGGATGCCTCCGCTGTCCGCGTGGCACCTGGCCGAACTGGAGCGCGCGGGCATGTTGCCGGACTACCTGCGCAGCCTGCACGCGCTCACGTCCGTGCTCGACGAGGTCTACGACTTCGCCGTGCCCTCGGATGTCACCGCGCGCACCGGCAACACCTACGACGGACGCCACTACGGCAACGAGGTCAACGCCCGCGTCACCCGCAGGCTCGCGGGGCAGCAGGACACGTTCGGCGTCCGGTTGAGCGGCTTGCCGCTGGAGGCCTACCGCGCGCTCTACACCGAAGGTCTGCGGAGCTTCCGGGCGGGCGGGCAGGCGAGCCCTTCCGCTCCGGTGAGTGGTCCGCCAGTGCCGTAAGCACGCGAGAACTCGAAGGAGCGTGCTCGGCCGTCCCCCGGACGGACCTCGTTGGTCCAGGGTCCAGGCTGGCTCCCGGGGGTGAACACGGCCCCCTACCTTGAGGGACGCCATGGGCACTTCCGGAGACAAGGACGCGGCAGGAGCGAATCACGGCCAACCCCGGCCGAGCTGGAGATGGCGAGCCAGCACGCGCGGTGCTCCTCTACCGGCTCGAGGACAAGCGCATCCAGAGCTACTTCCTCGGGGGAAAGTACCCGCGGCGCGAGGAGTCCCAGGCGCTCTACTCGGTGCTGCGCGAGCTGTGGGCCCACCGTCAGGGCAAACCCGTATCCCTCCAGGTGCTCACCGAGGCCTCGGGCCTTCCGGCCAACCGGGTGAAGGTGCTGGTGGCACAGCTCGCCGGGGCCGGCATCCTCGAGCGTGGTACTCGTGGGCTGAAGCAGCTGCGCGACTTCGAGACCGCCGAGGAGCTCGCCGGCTATCTCTCCGCCTACGACACGCGCCACCAGAGTGATCGCCAGCGCCTTCAGCAGATGATGCGCTACGGGCAGACCACCGGGTGCCGCTGGCGGCTGCTCGGCGAGTACTTCGATGAGCCGGAGCACGCGGAGTGTGGGCACTGTGACAACTGCGAGGAACGTGCCGCCGGCCACTTCGACGCAGCCAGTCCCACCCGTGCGGTGTAGGTGGAAAACGGCACCTGTTTCACACGCACGGGCCTGTAGCGTCCTGGATCAACGTGTACGCCCGGAAGCGGAAGGTTCTGCTAGCCTGCGAGCCGTCTTTCCAAGCCCCCCATGTCATCGCTCGACGCTACTTCGACCGCCATCAGCCGGACGCACTCGCCGGATCTCATCCCCGGCTACCGCTTGGAGAGCCTCGTCGGCGCCGGCGGCATGGGAGAGGTGCACAAGGCCACCCAGCTGTCCTTGAACCGCATCGTCGCCGTCAAGCTGCTCAACCAGCAGCTCGCCCAGGACGAGAGCTTCGTCGCCCGCTTCCAGAAGGAGGCCGCGGCGCTCGCCACCCTGCACCACCCCAACATCGTCTCCATCGTCGACAAGGGCAGCAACGCGTCGACGTACTTCCTGGTGATGGAGTTCGTGGACGGGCCCTCGCTGCGTGAGCGGATGCGCGCGCCCCAGCAGGACTACCAGGAGACGCTGCGGGTGATGCTGCAGATCTGCCGGGCCATCGAGTACGCGCACGGCCGCAACGTCATCCACCGGGACCTGAAGCCGGAGAACATCCTCTTCGACGTGCAGGCCGGTGACCTTCCCAAGGTGACGGACTTCGGGCTGGCCTCGTTCCTCGAGGACACCACCACGCGCTTCGCCCTCACCGGCACCCATATGGCCATGGGGACGCTGTCCTATATGGCGCCCGAGCAGCGCGTGGACGCCAAGAACGCGGACGGGCGCGCGGACATCTTCGCGCTGGGCCTCATCCTGTACGAGATGCTGGTGGGCGAGCTGCCCGCGGGCAGCTTCGAGCCCCCCTCGCGCCGCAAGCCGAAGCTGGACTCGAGGCTGGACGGCATCATCGAGCGCTGCCTCAAGCAACAGCCCTCGGAGCGCTACGCGAACGTCACCGAGCTCATCCGGGATCTGGAGCCCCTCGCCCCGCACTACACCACCATGCGGCCGGCGAAGCTCAGCACGATGCAGCGCGTGGGCCGGGCCCTGAAGAAGGCGGTGCGCGTCACGCTGCAGGCCGTGGCCACGCTGCTGGTGCTGACCGCGATGGGCGTGTTGGGCATGGCGTACTATCAAGCCACCCGGAAGATCGTGCAGGTGACACCGGGCAATGCACTCACCGAGGATCTCGGGCCACCTCAGAGGCCAATCTCTCCGGGGAGGTTGACGTCCTCGGACGGCGAGCCGCGCAAGGTGACACTGGGTGAAGGGCCCGACAAACCCGTGCTGCAGTTCTCCGGCCGTCCCTTCGAAATCAAGGACAGGAAGCTCGTCTTCCCGGCCGTCGAGGGTCAGTCGCGCACCGGCCTCATGCTCGTGGATCTGCCGGGGATGAGGGGGGATACCGCCCGCCTCATGGCCCGGGTGAACGTCCAGAGCAACGAGCCCACCTTCCTCGAGACGCTCGCCCAGGCCATGAATCTCCAAAAGCCTCGGCCGGACGCGCAGGTCGCGCTGATGTTGACGGCGCACGATCTGGAGCAGAAGCGGTTCGTGGCTCTGGTGTATGGCGGGGCCGGTGTCCCCATCCGGCTCGAGTGGAGCCTGGGGGAGAAGCAAGGCACCATGCTGGGGCCCGATGCGCCCGAAGGCCCCGTGGAGCTCGAGCTGACGGTGGATGAGGAAGGCGCCCTGATCGCCTCGTTGGGCACCAAGGAGAACAAGCGTCCCATCCTCGAGCCCCTGCAGCTGGGGCTGAACTGGCAGGAGCGGCGGTTCGGCAGCGCGCCCGTCCCCGCCCTCGGCTGCATCGAGGGCTTCTGTCAGGCCGAGAACTTCAGCTACCTGGTGAAGCCCCTGCCGCCCAAGCCCGCCGGTGTCGTCCAGGCGTCAACGCCCGTCCGGGTGGAAACGCCCAGGACGGTGGCTCCCGCTCCCGTCAAGCGGCCCGCGCCCAAGCCCGCCCCAGCGCCCAAGGGCAAACGCAAGTAAGCAGGGAAGAGGCCAACCGCTGCACGTGGATGTGGCCTCACCCCGGGGATTGAATTATCCCTGTGCGCTCCATGCGCACGTCCACTCCCCGCTTCTCCGTGCTGCTGCTCGTCGCCGGCCTCGCCATGGCCGGCTGTGCCCACTCCACCTCGCCCACCGAGGTGCTCGAAAACGCCGCCAACGCGGCGCAGAAGGGGACCAGTGAAGCGCGCACGCTCGCGCTCGCCGGCTTCCACGCCTGGTTGATGACGGGAGACCCGGCTGTCGCCCAGGCCCGCTTCGACGAGGCCGGCGCCAAGGACCCCGCCGACCCCTACGCCCTCTACGGCCAGCACCTGCTCGCGCGCCGCGCCGCCAATCCGCGCCGCGCGCTCGATGCCGCGCTGGCCATCACCACCCGCGCGCCCCGCCATCCCCTCGCGGTGCCCTCCGCCCGCTACGTGCTGGACCTGGTGGGCTCCTCCCCCGCGCTGGATGACGTCATCCTCACGGGCCTCCAGGCCGCGCTCGACGCCGGAGCCTCGGGCGAGGCCGCCCAACTGCTGCGTGCCAGCCAGGTGGCCATCCTCGGACTGAGGGAGGACCGGGCCGCCCAGGCTCGCGCCCTCAAGGACATGGGCTCGGTGGACACGGCCACGCTGGTGGGGCCCTTCTCGCCCTGGCACCTGCTCGCCTTCGACGAGCCCACCCCGCCGGAGAAGGACGGCTCCATGGCGGGCCCCTTCACCGGCCCCTTCGGCCAGCTCGTGCCGCGCACCCTGCGCGCCCCGGACAGCCGCCTGGACGTGGCGGGCGAGCCGGCCAGCGGTGACATCTACCTCATGGCCGTGGACGCCGAGGTGGCCGAGGCCGGTGTCTACGTGGTGCGCGCCGTCTCCGCCTCCTCCTTCAAGGTGATGGTGGATGGAGCGCCCCTGCTGGAGCGCCGCGACTTCACCCGCGCCGCGTCCACGGTGGCCGCGCGTCCCGTGCAGCTCGCGGCGGGCCGGCACCGCATCCTCATCAAGCTGCTGAAGGACCAGCAGCGCGGCGCCAACGTGTCCTTCGCCCTGGCGCGCGCGGATGGGCGCCCGTCGAACGTCCGCTACAGCCCGGCCAGCGGGCCCGCGCCCTCCTCGTGGGGCTCGGCGCCCCGGGACGCGAAGGCGGAGCTGGTGTACCCGCGCGCCGAGGACCTGGCCGCCGCGCTCGCCGGTGAGGCGGGCCCGCTGCTGGCGGACTTCGCCGCGGTGCGCGACGGCATGGGCCGGGACTCGGACGGGGCGTGGCGGTTGATGACGCGCCTGCAGAAGGCCACCCAGACGGCCGCCGTGCTCTCGCTGCGCGCCGAGCTGGCCGCGCTGGACCGGAGCATCCCCACCAAGGTGTCGCGCGGGCGCTCGACGCGGGATTTGGAGGCGGCGCTGTCCAAGGACCCGGGCGACGTGACGGCGCTGCTGCTGCGCGCCGAGCTGTCGCTCAACGACGGGCAGTACGCCGCGGCGATGGAGACGCTCAAGACGGCGCGGGCCGCGGCGAAGCAGCCGGGCTGGCCCGTGTACCTGCTGGAGGCGCGCACGGCCATGGCGCTGGAGGTGGAGAGCGCGGCCGAGGAGAGCGCGGAGGCGGCGCTCCAGGCCCAGCCGGGGCTGTGTGATGCGCTGGGGCTGCGCTACGGACTGGCCCGGCGCCGCGACGCGGTGACTCGCACGGACGAGCTGATCGACTCGCTGGCCGGTTGCCCGGGCGCGCTCGTCCGTGCCGCCGAGCACGCGCGGATGCGGGGAGACCTGGAGCGCTCGGCGGCCCTCTACCAGCAGCAGCTCGTGCGCAACCCGGGTGACATCAGCTCGGGCATGTCGCTGGCGAGCGCGTACGTGGCGCTGCGCCGCTTCGATGATGCCTCGGCCACGCTGAAGACGCTGGCCGCGCTCTGGCCGCGCAACCCGCGGGTGCTGGAGAAGCTGGCGGACGTGCGCGAGCTGGCCGGAGACGCGGCCGGGGCGCTGGCGCTGCGCGAGCAGTCGCTGCTGCTGGACGGGAGCAATCTGTCCCTGCGCCGCGCCGTGGTGCGCGCGAAGACGGGACAGGAGCTGCTGCAGGCGCACGCCATCGACGGCCGGCAGGCCATCAAGGACTACGAGGCCAACCCGGGCCCCCAGGACAGCGCCGCGGTGTACGTGCTGGACGCGGCGGCCACGCAGGTGTGGCAGGACGGCTCGCAGGTCACCCGCATCCACAGCATCCAGAAGGCGCTGGATCAGAGTGGCGTGCAGGAGATCGCCGAGGTGAACCTGCCCTCGGGCGCGCAGGTGCTGGCGCTGCGCACCCTCAAGGCGGACGGCACGGTGCTGGAGCCGGAGAGCATCGAGGGCAAGGACACCGTCAGCCTGCCGGGCGTGCAGGTGGGGGACTACGTGGAGGTGGAGTACCTGCTGGCCGAGGGCTCGCGCGGGCCGGCGCAGCCGGGCTTCACGGCGTCGGACTTCTACTTCCGCGTGGCCAACCTGCCGGACCACCGGGCCACGTACACGGTGGTGGCGCCCAAGGGCACGGGCATGAAGGTGGACGCGCACAACATGAAGGCGCCGCCGCCGGTGGTGAAGGGAGACGAGGAGATCTTCACCTTCGAGGTGCGCAACGTGCCGCCCCTCATCCCCGAGCCGGACGGCCCGCCGTCGGGCAAGGAGTACCTGCCCTTCGTGGTGGTGGGCGCGGGCACCACGGGCAACGACAAGCTGGTGGCGGTGTACTCGGACGCCTTCCTGGACAAGGGCGCGCTCAACTGGGAGTTGGAGGCCTTCGCGCGCGAGGCGGCCGGAGACAAGCGCGGGCTGGAGGCGGTGAAGGCGCTGTACGCGGCGGTGATGAAGCGCTTCACCGGCCGGGACGCGGGGCTGACGCAGTCGGCGGCGGGCTCCATCGCGCAGGACCGCGGCAGCCGGCTGTGGGTGCTGAAGGCGGGCCTGGAGGCGCTGGGGATTCCGGCGCGGCTGGTGGCGGTGCGCACCTTCTCGGCGGACCCCGCGGAGTACCTCTTCCCCGAGGAGTCGCTGCTGCCGTACCTGGGGCTGCGGGCGGAGGTGCCGGGAGAGGGGCCGGTGTGGCTGGACACCACCACGCGCTTCGCCCCCTTCGGCGAGCTGCCCGAGCCGGCGCTGGGCGAGCGGGACGCGTACCTGCTGCCCGAGCCCGGCCGTCCGCTGGAGAAGGTGAAGACGCCGCCGGTGAAGCAGCAGCCCGGCAAGCTGGTGAAGCTGGCACTGGAGATCGACGGGAACGGCCACCTGACGGGCAAGGGCGAGGAGCAGTACACGGGCTTCGACGCGGCGCAGCTGGCGGAGGCCTTCGAGGCCATCTCCGGCGAGCGCCGCCGCCAGGCGCTGCAGAGCGCGGTGGGCCGCTACTTCGGCGGGGCGGAGCTGACGGACCTGAAGCTGGAGCGCGCGGAGGAGGCCGGAGCCCCCTTCACGGTGCGCTACGCCTTCAAGGCCGCCGGTTTCGCCCGGGCGGACAAGGACAAGCTGGTGCTGCCGCCCGTCACCATGCCGGCGAGCCTGGGCCGTCAGTACGTGCAGCTCAGCACGCGCACCACGCCGCTCTACATCGACGACACGGAGACGAACCGCACGGTGGTGACGCTGACGATGCCGCAGGGCTTCAAGCTGTCGGACCCACAGGCCCAGTTGAAGGTGGAGGGCCCCTTCGGGCGCCTGCTGCGCACGGAGAAGCAGGAGGGCCGCGCGCTCACCATCGACGAGACCCTGCGCGTGGAGCGCGCCCGCATCCCCGTGAAGCAGTACGAGGACTTCGCGCACTTCGCCGGTGAGGTGGACCTCGTCCAGTCGAGGGACCTGGCGCTGGTGAAGTAGACTCGGGCCCCATGTCCCTGTCCGAGCTGTGCCGTCGCTGCGGCCTGTGCTGCGACGGCAACCTCTTCAGCCACGTTCCGCTCCAGCGCGCCGAAGCCGACGCCGCCCGGCGGAACGGGCTCGAGGTGGTGGCGCTCGCGGATGGCGCCCCCGCCCTCCGCCAGGGCTGCACGGCGCTGAAGGGGCGGCAGTGCTCCGTCTACGCGGAGCGCCCGGAGGGCTGCCGCCGCTATGCCTGCCGGCTGTTCAACGCAGTGGCCGGTGGCTCGGTTTCATTCGAGCAATCGCTCCAGGTGGTGGAGCAGGCGCACGCCCTGCTCGCGGCGGTGGAGCGGAGCCTCGGGCCCGGCACGGACCCAGGCCCCGCCTCGGTGTTGGAGCGGGCCCGCTTCGCGGCCTGGGGTGAGGACGGCGGCTTCTCGTCCGAGACGAGCGCCGCGCGGGAGCGGGCCGAGGCCTTCCTCGACCAGCACTTCCACGGAGGCCCGAGGCGCTTCGAGGCCCCGGGCTGAGGGGCCACCCCACGCGGTGGAGCGCGTCCACCGCGTGCGGGTGATTCCGCCTACGGAGCCGCCGGGGTGGGGGCTTCCTGCGAGTCCTCGCCGGAGGCCTCCTCAGGAGCGGCAGCACCCGCAGCAGCAGCCGGCTTTCCGGCACCCGGCGCCGGCGGAGGAGACTTCTTGGCGTTGGCAGCGGCCTGCCGCACCAGCTCGCGGGCCTTCTGGGCGACCTTCGGCGTGGGCGCGAGAATCATGAACATCAGGCGCCCTTCCATGCGCGGCGGCATCTCCACCACCGCCACGTCCTTCAGGTCGTTGGCCACGTCGTTGAGGATGGCCGTGCCCTGCTCCTTGTGGGTGATTTCTCGACCCCGGAACTGGATGACGACCTTGGCCTTGTTGCCGTCCTCGATGAAGCGGCGCGTGTTGCGGACCTTGAACTCGTAGTCGTGCTCCTCGGTCTTCGGACGCAGCTTCACTTCCTTGAGCTGGACCACGACCTGGGCACGCTTCGACTCCGCGGCCTTCTTCTTCTCCTCGTACTTGAACTTGCCATAGTCCATCACCTTGCAGACAGGCGGCTGGGCCATGGGGCTGATCTCGACGAGGTCGAGTCCTTCATTTCTCGCCAGCGTCAGGGCGGCCTCGAGAGGCATGACGCCAAGCTGCGCGCCATCGGACCCCACGACGCGGACCTCGCGAGCGCGGATACGGCGATTCGTTCTCTGATCGCGGCTTCCGCCGCGAGGACTTCTCTGTTCGCGAATGATGTGCGCTTCCTCCGAAAGGGGTTTCCTGGCCTACGCCCTGTGAAGATGGGGCAGGCATCTACGGTACGGCATGCAGCGGGACGTGGACGGCAGGCGACCCACCTGGCTGGCAACCCCCCAAAGCGGGAGTGCCTCGAAGCGCCCCCCCGCCCAGAGGGAGAGGAGGCGTACGAACGGGCCTTGCTTCATACCCGTGGCCGTGGGGTCACACTAACACCTCCACGGCCTTCCCGCCCTGGAAACCCGCGACTATGGCGTGTAGACGACGGTGAGCCTGGCGTTGGCCCCATCCTGGACGAACAGGTAGGCCGTCGTCGCCTGATCCTGGGTGAAGCGCAGCCGCAGCTGGGTCTTCCCCGTTTTGTTGATGGCCAACAGACCGGCGCTGGCGAAATCCGCCGATTGGGCCGTACCCAGAGTGAACCTCGGGATGCTGGCCACGGCGCTCGCGTCGGCGGCGGCGCCCCAGTCGGCCGTCTCGGTGGTGGCGGCGTTGAAGGTGCCCGTCTTCACGTCGAGGACGAGCGTATTGCCGGCGGGGCTCGCCCACGGGTCACCCGAGCCGGACGAGTAGCCGACGGTGAGGTACGCACGGGTGAGGGTGGCGCCATCCGGCAGGCCGGAGGTGTCGAAGGAGAGGAAGGAGCGGTTGAACCTGGCGTCCGTGCCGCGCCCGAGCGCCAGGCCCGTGAGCGTGCCGAGCGCCGGCAGGCTACCGTCCGAGTTGGCCTTGATGTAGCCATCCTCCGCGGCGACGCTGGTGAAGCTCACCGTCACCGGGGTGCTCGTGCCGCTGTTGCTCACCGTGACGGACGTGTCCGCGTCCGTGGCCGAGTTGCCCGCGGCGTCGAAGGCCCTGGCGCTGAGCGAGTGGGTGCCGTTGGCCACGCTGGTGCTGGTCCAGGCCAGCTCGTAGGGGGCGGCGCTGTCGGAGCCGGCCAGGGCGCCATCCACGTAGAACTCCACCCGGGTGACGCCCACCGCGTCCGAGGCGCTCGCGGTGAGGGTGACGGTGCCGCTCACCGTGGCGCCGTTGGCCGGCGCCGTCAGGTTCACCGTGGGCGGGGTGGTGTCGCCCGTGCCGCCGCCGCCGCCCGTGAGCCCGAAGAACTTCGACTGGTAGTACACGGCGCAGATGTTCACGTCGGACAGGTACGCGCCCGTGGCGCCGCACATGGTGGAGGTGCCCGGGAAGCCGTACTGCGGGTCGATCGCCACCGCGTGACCCATGCCAGTGAGGTCATACGTCTCCACGAGCGTCGTGCCCGCGCTGTTGCGGTACTCCTTGTGGGGGAAGCCCGCGACGGTCTCGGTGAAGTCCGCCGTCTGGTCGATGCCGTGCACGTTGGTCCACTGCTCCATCGCCTCGGTGGCGTTGGAGTTCTTCACCGTGAAGTCGCTCGTGCCGTGCCAGATGGAGACGCGGGGACGGGCGCCCGTGTAGCCGGAGTAGGCACCGCGCACGAGGTCTCCCCAGGCGGTGGGCGTCTTGTCCACACCCGGGCTCATGCAGGAGAAGGCCTCCGTCATGGAAGTGGCGCACTTGTAGGGCCCGCCCGCGTTGACGGCGCCCGCGGAGAAGACGTCCGGGTAGGTGGCGAGCATGACGGGCACCATGTACCCACCGCCCGAGAAGCCCGCGACGAACACGCGCGCCGAATCGATGGAGTAGGTGGACTTCATGTTGTCCACCATCTGCTTGATGGAGAGCGCCTCGCCCGCGCCCCGCGCGATGTCCCCCGGCTCGAACCAGTTGAAGCAGCTGCTGGAGTTGTTGCCGCTCTGCTGCTGCGCATAGACGACGTAGAACTTGTAGACGTTCGCCGCCGCCGTCCACCCGGTGTTCTCCATGGCCGCGGCCGTCTGCGTACAGCCGTGCAGCACCACCACCAGCGGCGCGCTGGCCGGCATGCTGGCGGGGACGTGCCGGTACATCAGCAGGTTGCCCGGGTTGGTGCCAAAACCCGTGACCTGCGTGAGCCCGTTCTCCACCTGCGCCACCTCGGCGGCGGATTGCTCCTCGGGAGCGCCTCCCTCGAGCGGACCACAGCCCGCGGCGGTGGTGAGCAGGAGCGCCGCGAAGCGCATCCCACGAGATGACGTGAACGACGCAAGACGCCGAGTGCCTCGACCGAACATGCAGCCTCCGGGGCCGCCAGGGGGGGTAGAGGGGCGGCCTCGCGGCGAGAACAGACTTTCACCGGCTGTCCCCGCTCAAGTCGCGGCGCGTCAAAACAGGCTGAAAACTGAACCAGCTTTCAACTCTCGATGTTTTCGACCTCGAACGAGCCGTGGCGGCCGGCGCCCTCCGCGAAGCGCTTCGCGCCCGTGAGCGACTCCTTGCCTCGAACTCCCGGAAGGCCGCGGCGAGCGCCTCCGCCGTGGGCCCATCCACGGCGTTGCGCACCTCGGGGCGGTGCAGGATGACGGTGGTGACGGAACCCTTCTTCTCGATGCGGACGGTCATGGGTGCCCCAAGGTCTACGACACCCACTCGTGACCCGGGTGAGCGGCCGGTCCTCGGCACAGCGGGTCCACTGATGGTGTAGGCTGGTCAACGATCAAGGCAGGGCCCACTCCGGGACCTGGCCTCCACCCCAGGAACCCGCATGTCCGTCACCACGTCCACCCAGGCCCGTCCCGCCCAGTGGCAGGAAAAGCTCGGCGTCGTCCTCTTCTTCGTCCTGTGCGCCATGCTCGCACGCCGCGTATTCCAGGCGGCCGGCTCCCAGACGGTGGTGATGATCGCGGTGAGCGCGGTGCTGGGCTTCGTGACGGCGGACCTCGTGTCCGGGCTGGTGCACTGGCTGTTCGACACGTGGTTCTCCCGGACCACGCCCGTGCTGGGGAAGACCTTCGTCACGCCCTTCCGCGTCCACCACGAGGATCCGCTCGACATCACCCGCCATGGCTTCGTGGCCACCAACGGCCACAACTGCCTGGTGAGCGTGCCGGTGCTGGCGCTCGCGCTGCTGCTGCCCTCGGGCCCGGAGGCGCCGTGGGCCTCGGCCGCGCTCACCTTCGTGCTGATGCTGTGCCTGGGCGTCTTCGGGACCAACCAGTTCCACAAGTGGTCGCACATGGAGCACGTCTCGCCCCTGGTGTCCTGGCTGCAGGAGCGGGGCATCATCCTCGGCCGCGCGCACCATGACGTGCACCACACCGCGCCCCACACCAGCCACTACTGCATCACCACCGGGTGGCTCAACCGGCCGCTGGAGGCCATCGGCTTCTTCGATGGCATGGAGAAGCTCATCACCGCCGTCACCGGGCTGCCGCCGCGCGAGGAGTCGATGAACCTCCCGCCCGTCACCCCGGAGGCCCCGGAGGGCACCCCGGCGCCGGACCTCGCGACGCCGTGAGCCCACGCGGGGACCGGACGTGCTCCGGTCCCGCTCAGAACGTGTAGCGGCCGGTGACCTGCGAGCCGGAGAAGCGCAGCTCCACCGCGCCGTGCTCGCCCTTGTTCTGCTCGCGCCAGCGCTGCTTGAGCGGAGCGAGGTCGAAGCTCGCGGTCCGGTTCAGCAGCGCCTCGCAGGAGTCCCCGTTCGCGGTGTGGGCCAGCACCAGCTCCGCTTGAGCGTCGCCCGCCGCGGACTTCTGGAAGCCGCCATTCCAGAGCAGCTCGTACGTGTGCGGCTTGCAGCCCCCCGAGTGCATCACCCTCGCCACCAGCGTGTCGCCCTGGAGCTCGACGCTCTTGAGGATGATGTCGTCCTTGGGCGCCGGAGACGCCGTCACCTGGAGCGGCTGCGACGCGGAGTCCGGAGCGGCGGGGGCTTTCGGCTCACCCGGCGGGGCCTCCACCGGCGCCTCCGCGGGACTCTCGGTAGCAGGCGGCGGGGGTTGGGGCTCCTCTCCCCCCATCAAGGACTTCGGCCCCGCGCATCCGAGCAGGGCACAGAGAACGAGACCACTCCAGACTGGCTTTCGCATATCCCCTCCTGACGAAGCTACATCCAACCGAGTTGCAATCTTGCCACGTCCGACATGCGGCTCTGATCCCAGGGCGGCTCCCACACCAGCTGGACGTCCGCCTCCTTCACCCCGGGCAGCCCCGACACCTTCTGGCGCACGTCATCCACCAGCACCGGTCCCATGCCGCACCCCGGCGCCGTCACCGTCATCTGAATCTCCACCCGGTGACCGCCCTCCGGCAGCGGCGTGGACTTGCACCCGTACACCAGCCCCAGCTCCACGATGTTCACCGGAATCTCCGGGTCATACACCGTGCGCAGCTGCTCCCAGATGCGCTCCTCGTCGAACGCGCCCTCCGCGGCCTGCGCCTGGGGCTCTTCGGACTTCGGGTTCTGCGCGAGATAGTCGGCGCCCAGCACCTCGACGTCCTTCTCGTCGATGCGCATGAGCTGCCCGTAGTCGCCCTGCACGGTCACGTTGCCGCCGAGCGTCTGCAGCACCCGCACCTCGGTGCCCGCGGGCACCGTCACCCGCTCACCGCTGGGAATCATCGTCACTTCGCAGTCGCGCGTGAGCGGTGTCAGCAATCCTCTCATCCGAGCATCCTCCCTACTCCGTCGAGACCGAGGACTCCTTGCCCTCGAGCGCCGCGCGCAGCGCATGCCATGCGAGGCTCGCGCACTTCACCCGGGACGGGAACTCATTCACCCCGGACAGCACCGCCAGCTTCCCCAGTGCCTCCATGTCCACGCCCTCGGGGCCCTCCGTCACCAGCTTGTGCACCCGCTCGAAGAGCCGCTCCGCGTCCGCCCGGGACATCTCCTTCACCGCCCCCGTCATCAGCGACGCCGAGGCCCGGGAGATGGCACACCCCTGCCCCACGAAGCCCACGTCCTTGATGACGTCGCCGTCCATCCGCAGCGTCACCGTGAGCTGGTCTCCGCACAGCGGGTTGTAACCGTCCGCCCGCCGGTTGGCGCCCTCCACCTCGCGGAAGTTGCGCGGACGCTTGCCGTGCTCCAGCACCACCTCTTGATACAGGTCCTGCAGGTCCGAGCTCACGCGAACACCTCCCGCACCTTGTGCAGCCCACGCACCAGCGCGTCGATGTCCTCGTGCGTGTTGTACAGGGCCAGCGACGCCCGCACCGTGGCCGCCACCCCGAAGCACGACAGCAGCGGCTGCGCGCAGTGGTGCCCCGCCCGGATGGCCACGCCCTCGCGGTCCAGGATGGTGCCCACGTCATGCGCGTGCACGTCCTCCATGAGGAAGGACAGCACCCCGGAGCGCTCCCGGGCCCGGCTGAACAGCCTCAGCCCCGGCACGCCCTCCAGCGCCCGCGTCCCGTACTCCAGCAGCTCCTGGTCGTGCGCCGAGATGGCGTCCAGCCCCACCGCGTCCAGGTAGTCCATCGCCGCCGCCAGGCCGATGGCGCCCGAGATGTCCGGAGTGCCCGCCTCGAAGCGGTACGGCAGCCGGTTGTAGACCGTCTTCTCCATCGTCACGGAGAGGATCATGTCCCCACCGCCCTGCCACGGCGGCATCGGCTCCAGCACCGAGGCCTTGCCGTACAGCACGCCGATGCCCGTGGGCCCGAACATCTTGTGTCCGCTGAAGGCGTAGAAGTCGCAGTCCAGGTCCTGCACGTCCACCCGGAAGTGCGCCAGCGCCTGCGCCCCATCCACCAGCACCGGCACGCCCTTCGCGTGGGCCCGCTTGACGATGTCCCGCACCGGATTCACCGTCCCCAGCGCGTTGGACACGTGCGTCACCGCGAGCAACCGCGTGCGCTCCGTCAGCATCGGCTCGAGCTGCTCCAGCCGCAGGTCTCCCCGCTCGTCCACCGGGAGCATCCTCAGCGTGGCGCCCACCTGCTGGCAGAGCATCTGCCAGGGCACGATGTCCGAGTGGTGCTCCATGGCGGTGATGAGCACCTCGTCACCGGGGCCCACCCGGGTGCGGCCGAACGTCTGCGCCACCAGGTTGATGGCCTCGGTGCAGCCGCGCACGAAGATGATCTCCTTCGTGTCGCGCGCGTTGATGAACCGGCGGACCCGCTCGCGAGCCCCCTCGTAGGCCTGCGTGGAGCGCTCGGAGAGGGCGTGCACGCCGCGGTGTACGTTGGCGTTGTCGTGCGTGTAGTAGCGCACCAGGGCGTCGATGACGGCCTGGGGCTTCTGCGTCGTCGCCGCGCTGTCCAGGTACACCAGCGGCCGGCCCCGCACCTCCTGGTGGAGGATGGGGAAGTCCGCGCGCACGCGCGCCACGTCGAAAGGTGCCCCGCTCATGCCCTGCCCTCCTTCGCTCCCGGGAGCTTGCGCGCCAGCAGCGCCTCCACCTGCTCTCTCAGCGGCGCCAGGGGAACGGCGCCCACCACCTCCTTGGCGAAGGCGTGCGTCAGCAGCGACTCCGCCTCCGCCCGGGTGATGCCGCGCGAGCGCAGATAGAAGAGCGCCTGCTCGTCCAGCCGGCCCACCGTCGCGCCGTGCGCGCACTTCACGTCATCCGCCAGGATTTCCAGCTGCGGCCGCGCGTCCGCCATCGCCGCCTCCGAGAGCAGGAGGTTGCGGTTGGCCTGGCGCGCATCCGTCCGCTGCGCGTCCGGACGCACCAGCACCTTGCCGTGGAAGGTGCCGCGCGCCTTGTCGTCCAGCACGCCCTTGTACAGCTCGCGGCTGGAGCAGCGCGGGTGCGCATGGTCCAGGTTCGTCCAGTTGTCCAGGTGCTGCGTGCCGTGGCCCACGTACAGGCCCTGCAGCGTGCACTCACCGCCCTCCGCGCCGAAGACGGAGTGCACCTCGTTGCGCGCGAGCGCCCCGCCCAGGGAGATGACGTGCGAGGCGAAGCGGCTGTCCCGCCCCAGCTCCGCGTGCAGGCCGCCGATGTGGAAGGCCGTCTCCGACTCGGCCTGCAGCTTGAGGTGCGTGACCCGCGCGCCGGCCCCCAGCACCACCTCCGTCACCGCGTTGGTGAAGGAGACGCCCGGCGCCGCGCCCACGTAGCTCTCCACCAGCGTGAGCTCGCTGTTGTCCCCGGCCCGAACCACCACCCGGGGGCTGGCCAGCGTCACGTGCGTGTCACCGCGCGAGAGGAAGAGGAACTGCACGGGCTCGGGGCACACCGTGCCCGGCGCCACCCGCACCACCGCGCCCTCCTCCAGCAGCGCCGCGTTGAGCGCGGTGAAGGCACTCGCGTCCGCGCGCGCCCGGCTGCCCACCAGCGCCTCCAACGGCTCTCCGTCCTGCAAGGCCTCGCGCAGGCTGCGCACCGTGAGGCCCGCGGGCAGGCCCTCCAGCCGCGACAGCTCGCGCACGTACCAGCCGTCCACGAACACCAGCCGCGGCCCCGGGCCCGGGAGCGCCAGCCGCGCCACCGCCGCCTCCACCCCCGCCTCGTGCACCGTGCGCACGGGGCTGAAGGCCTGGCCGGAGATGGGCGCCACGTTCGTGTACTTCCAGTCCTCGAGCTTCGACGTGGGGAAACCCTGGCGCGCCAGCTGCGCGATGCCCTCCTGCCGGAAGGCCCGCAGCCACGCCGGGGCGCCCGCCGCCCGCTCCGCCTGGAAGCGCTCGGCCAGGTCGAGGTAGTGCTGGAGCCCCACGTCCGTCGTCACGGCCTCGCCTCCTTGCCGCCCGCGCCCTGGCCCAGCCACGCGTAGCCCTTCTTCTCCAGCTCCAGCGCCAGCTCCTTCCCGCCCGTACTCACAATGCGTCCATTCGCCAGCACCGACACCTTGTCCGGCACCACGTACTCCAGCAGCCGCTGGTAGTGCGTAATCACGAGCATGCTCCGCTCCGCCGAGCGCAGCGCGTTGATGCCTCCGGAGACGATTCGCAGCGCGTCGATGTCCAGCCCCGAGTCCGTCTCGTCGAGGATGGCCAGCTTCGGCTCCAGCACCGCCATCTGGAAGATCTCGTTGCGCTTCTTCTCGCCGCCGGAGAAGCCCTCGTTCACCGAGCGCTGCATGAAGGCCTGGTCCAACTGCACCAGCTTGGACTTCTCCCGGGCCAGCTGGAGGAAGTCCATGGCGTCCAGCTCCTCCTGACCCTCGGTGCGCCGCCGGGCGTTGAGCGCCGTGCGCAGGAAGTGCAGGTTGCCCACGCCCGGAATCTCCACCGGGTACTGGAAGGCCATGAAGACGCCCGCGTGCGCCCGCGCCTCCGGCTGCATGGACAGCAGATCCTTCCCGTCGAAGAGCACCTCGCCCTTCGTCACCTCGTACGTCTCGCGGCCGGAGAGCACCTGCGACAGCGTGCTCTTCCCCGAGCCGTTGGGGCCCATGATGGCGTGCACCTCGCCGGGCATGAGCTCCAGGTCGATTCCCTTGAGGACCTCGCGGCCCGCCACGCGCACGTGCAGACCCTTGATGCTGAGCAGCGGCTTCATCCCACGCTCCCTTCCAGACTCACGCTGAGCAGCTTCTGCGCCTCCACGGCGAATTCCATGGGCAGCTCCTTGAAGACCTGCCGGCAGAAGCCATTGACGATCATCGATACGGCGTCTTCCTTCGAAATGCCCCGCTGCTGGCAGTAGAAGAGCTGGTCCTCGCCAATCTTCGACGTGGACGCCTCGTGCTCCACCTGCGCCGAGGAGTTCTTCACCTCGATGTACGGCAGCGTGTGGGCCCCGCATTGGCTCCCCAGCAGCAGCGAATCGCACTGGGTGTAGTTGCGCGCGCCCTCGGCGCTCTTGAGCACCTTCACCAGGCCCCGGTAGGTGTTCTGCCCGCGGCCCGCGGAAATCCCCTTGGAGACGATGGTGCTCTTCGAGTTGCGGCCGATGTGGATCATCTTCGTCCCCGTGTCCGCCTGCTGCCGGTGGTTGGCGAGCGCCACCGAGTAGAACTCGCCCACCGAGTCATCCCCCTTGAGGATGACGCTGGGGTACTTCCACGTGACGGCCGAGCCCGTCTCCACCTGCGTCCAGGAAATCTTCGAGCGGTGGTGGGCGATGCCGCGCTTGGTGACGAAGTTGTAGATGCCGCCGCGGCCCTCCTCGTCACCGGGGTACCAGTTCTGCACGGTGGAGTACTTGATGGTGGCCCCGTCCAGCGCGACGAGCTCCACCACGGCGGCGTGGAGCTGGTTGGTGTCGCGCATGGGCGCGGTGCAGCCCTCGAGGTAGCTCACGGAGGCGCCCTCGTCGGCGACGATGAGGGTGCGCTCGAACTGGCCGGTGTTCTCCGCGTTGATGCGGAAGTAGGTGGACAGCTCCATGGGGCAGCGCACGCCCTTGGGCACATAGACGAACGAGCCGTCGCTGAACACCGCCGAGTTGAGCGCCGCGAAGAAGTTGT
Organism: Archangium sp.; assembly: GCF_057119385.1. Classification (NCBI taxonomy): domain Bacteria; kingdom Pseudomonadati; phylum Myxococcota; class Myxococcia; order Myxococcales; family Archangiaceae; genus Archangium; species Archangium sp. The sequence goes on from NZ_DBNGVP010000078.1 coordinate 105,483, forward strand.
CCGAGTGCGGCACCACCGTGCCCAGGTACTTCTTCACCAGCTCCGGGTGCTCGCGCACCGCCTCGGAGAAGGAGCAGAAGATGACGCCGGCCTTGGCCAGCTTGTCCTTGAAGGTGGTGGCCACCGACACCGAGTCGAACACGGCGTCCACCGCCACGTTCTGCATCAGCTTCTGCTCGTGCAGCGGGATGCCGAGCTTCTCGTACGTCTTGAGGATCTCGGGGTCCACCTGGTCCAGGCTGTCCAGCTTCGGCTTCTTCTTGGGGGCCGAGTAGTAGATGATGTCCTGGTAGTTGATGGGCGAGTACTCCGCCTTCTGCCAGCGCGGCTCCTTCATGGTGAGCCAGTGCCGGTAGGCGCGCAGCCGCCACTCGAGCATGAAGTCCGGCTCGCCCTTCTTGGCGGAGATGAGGCGGATGATGTCCTCGTCGAGGCCGGGGGGAATGGCCTCGGACTCCACGTCGGTGACGAAGCCGGCCTCGTACTGCCGTTTGGTGAGCTCCTGGATGCTCTGCGTGCTCATGAGTGGGCACCTCCGGCCGTGGTGGGGATGGGGTTCGGGTTCTGGGGGGGGGCGGCCGGGCGGGCGGGCACCCCGAGGCCCACGAGTCGAGGCGCCGGCGCGCACAGGTCCGCCAGCGTCAGCCGCCCGAGCGCGTCCTGGATGGTGCGGTTGATGACGCGCCAGTGGCCGCGCACCCGGCACACCGTCTCCAGCTCGCAGGTGCCGCTGGGCGCATGGGCGCCCTGGGCGCCACACTCGGTGAGGGAGACGGGGCCCTCGAGCGCGGAGATGATCTCCGTGAGGGGGATGTGCTCGGCGGGCCGGGACAGGCCGTAGCCGCCGCTGGCGCCACGGTGGGACACCAGCAGGCCGGCACCCTGCAGGCCCTTGAGCACCTTGCTCACCGAGGGCAGGGGCACACCGGTACCGGCCGCCAACTCCCTCGCCGTGCGCGTCTCACTCCCGGCGCGCGCCAGCTCGGTCAGCAGCACGATGCCGTAGTCGGTCATCTTGCTCATCCGGAGCATTCGGAATCTCTCCAGCCATCCGGCGCCCCCCGCTGTGGGGGCGCCTGTGCGTGTTGGCTCTTTAAACAGGACTAAGTTGGTCCGCATTAAAAATCGTGCCGTCAGCGCCCGGCGTGCTGGCTGCCCGGCGACTGGGAGTGAAGGGGCGGGAGTGGCCGCTCGCCTTCCTCGTGAGGACGGCCCCGGCGTACCACCTGGGAGGTACAGACACGGCGGCCGCCCTGGCGCATCTTGCGCGCCGACCGCTGGCCCTGGCCGGTGCGTCCCGGGACGGGCCTTCGAGAGGGGGAGAGGCCCGTCCCGGCGCCGTCTCCACCTTCCAGCACGCTCCCCCCTTTCATCGAGAAGACATGAACAGGTTTTTCGCAGGGGCCGTCCTCGCGCTGTCCATCCTGACTGGCTGCGGCGGTGACGACGACACTCCAGGAAATGGAAACACGGGAGGAGGCTCTGGCACCGGGCAGACGTGCAGCGCCTCGAACTGCACGGGCTGCTGCTTCAACAATGTCTGCCAGACGGGCAACACCGCCTCCGCCTGTGGCAAGGCGGGAGCCGCATGCTCGGCCTGTGGCTCCCTCCAGGTGTGCAGGACGGACCAGACGTGCGGCGTGGATCCGAACAGCGTCTGGCGCGTGCAGCCCGTCTCGGCCCGCATCACCTCCAGCAACAATGGCTCGTCCTGGGATGGCGATGCCTCCGCGCCGGATGTCGTCGTCGCGATGCGGTGCCCGGGCTCCACCACCTCCACCCAGACTCCCGAGGTGGAGAGCTACACCCCGGCGTGGACCACCGGCGGCTGCACCGCCAAGGCGAGCCAGCTCCTGGCCGAGCCGTGGGTGTTCCAGCTCTGGGACATCGACTTCAGCAGCGATGACACCATCACCGACTCCCTGGCGCTCCGAATCACCGAGGAGCACCTCACCGCGGGTACGGTCAACATCAATGCCTCGGGTGGGATGACGTCCATGACCCTCCAGTTGCAGAAGCAGCCCTGACGGCGGCGGATTCCGCACGAGCGTGGACGGGCATGGGATTCCAGGCCCGCCCATGCCACCGGACAGGCGCCTACTGCCGTTCCGCCAGCAAGAGGAGCGCGGCCTTGGAGACGAGCTCCGCCCTGTTCTCCACCTCCAGCTTCTTGCGGATGTTCTTCAGGTGCGTGTTCATCGTGTGCTGCTTGATGTTCAGGTGCACGGCGATGGACTCATAGAGCCAGTCCTGGAGCACATAGCCGACGATCTCGACCTCACGCCGGGTGAGCCGCGGCGGCAGCCAGGCCGTGGGCACGGGGAGCGAAGACGAGGGTTCTTCGAGCACCAGCGTCCACAGCCGTTGGCCCTGCTGTTCCGGCATCCGGATGAACGTCACCTTCAAGGCTCGGTCCTCGCGCACGCACGCCCAGCTGTCCGCCCCGGGCTCGCCGTCTTCCTCCAGGCGCCCGAGCCAGACCAGCCGCTCCACCCACTCTCTCGGGAGGCCCGAGGGGCCGAGCTCGGAGGGGGTGAACCACTCCTCCAGCAACGCGGTGACCCGGTCCGTGCGCAGCACCTCCACGAGGGCCGGGGTGAGCACGAGGCACTCCAGATTCCGCTGGTGCAGCAGCGCATCCGGGAACGGGCGGCCCTTCACCACGCCTCCGAGCATCCGGCAGTTACGAACCGTCCGCGCCAGGGAGGGCGTCAACCCTTGCAGGAGCGCCCGCTCGCGATCGGAGAATTCCAGGGCGTGCTCGCGGTAGATCGTCAATCCCCCGTGCCAGCCCTGTCTCATGTCCAGCCGCACCGACATGAGATGCTCCAGGGGGGTGTGCAGCTTTCGGCAGAGCTGGTAGGGCAAGCTGCGCACCAACACTGCGCGCGGACCCATCTCCGAGTCCCGGAACACCACGTTGGGCAGGTGTGACACCGTGCCACGCACGAAGTCACCGCCCGCCATCTCCCGATACCGGGCCAGGAACGCGGCCAGCCGGTCCGTCGTCACCCATTCATAACCGGCGGGGCGAGCCTGGTTGGACATGCACCACGCCGCGTGCTCCGCCGGGAGCAGTTGGAACAGCGCGCCCTCCATCCGGGACAGCACCACCGGAAGCTCCAGGGCGCTGGCCAGTGCCGCCTTCAGCTCCAGGGTGAGTGCCCGCTCGCGCGAGTCGAGATCCATGGATGTTCGTTCCTCCTCGGCGTTCATTCATCAGGATGTGTCCGATGATGAACGCCGAGGAGCCCCGGGTCTCTCCCTCCTGGGGAGTAGAACCCCTCCCCGTCCCGGCTACTCCACGAGGAGCCGCTTCACCGGGGCCGGATCCACCGCGACCATCAACGGCCGGGTGAAGCTGCTGAACGAGACGAGCGCCTGCCCGGGCGCGAGACTGGACACCTTGTTCCAGAGGCTCTCGTCGATGGTGCCCGCCGTCTTCTGCATCCGGGAGATGACCGCGCTGTCGGTGATCTTGTGGATGATGAAGTTGTTGAGCAGGCCCAGCACCTCGCTGGGAAGGTGCTGGGGCAGCTGGGTGACGAAGACGAGCCCCAACCACCGCTTGCGGCCACGCTTGGCGATCCGGGCCACCTGCTCGAACAGCACGGGCATCTGCGAGATGCGGCTGGCCGACAGGAACTCGTGCGCCTCCTCGATGATGATGAGCACCGGCGTGATGGCCTGTCCCTGCTCACTGGCCCGCTGGTAGCGCGCCTCCTGCATCTCCTGCAGCCCGCGGAGGATGTCCGCGATGACGAGGTTGTTGAGCTGCGGCGAGTCCGTATCCGACAAGTCGATCACCGACACCCGCCCCGGAGTCAGCATCGAGCCGTAGTCCACCCCGGGTGCCGAGCCGACATCGAACAGCTTGAGGCGGCGCAGGGAGTGGAGCTTGCTGGCCAGCGCCTTCCAGCTGATCTCGTTCCGGCTCGCATGGGCCATCACCCGGCCCATCACCCGGCCGAAGTGGTTCTTGAACTCGCTGTACAGCGGAGGAATGCTCGGCTGGACCGGCTCCGCGCCCTCCGCCTCGGCGCCCTCCCCCGCTTCCGAGGAGCTGCTCGACTTCCGGGACGAGGACTTCGAGCGGCTCCGGGTCTCCGCCTTCCCCTCGTCACTCAGGCTGTAGATATAGGTGCTCACGACGTCCAGCAGGTGCTGGATGGTCATGCGCGGATAGCCCGTGGACAGCTCGTCGAGTTCCAACACCTGCTGACGCTCCTCGGCGGTCCTCGGGTAGATGCCCAGCTCCTCCAGCAACAGCTTCGTGACGTCGTAGGCCTTGTGGAAACGCTCCTGCTGGGCCTCGGACAGGCCGAGGATCTCCGAGATGGCGTAGGGCGAGAGGCTCGAGAAGTTCAGCGCGAAGGGGTGCAGGTTCCTGTGCTTGGGATTGCGGCTGTCCCGGCCCATCAGGTGGTGGATGTGCAGCTCCTTCACCCCCTCGGGATTCTGCTTGCGGCGCCTGAGCGCCTCTCTCATCGCCGGGTCATCGGTGGGCTTGTCCACATGCGTGTATTCGCCCTCCACGTCGAAGACGATGGTGGCGATTCCCGCCTGCTGCGCCCGGTGGATGAGCGTCGCGACGGTCGTGGACTTGCCTCCGCCCGTCGTTCCGATGATGCCCGTGTGGCGGGGCAGGACGGACTTGTCCATGGGATCGAAGCGGGCTTCCATGTTCTTGTAGCCCACCACCATTCCCAGACGCAGGTCCCCCTTCATGCCGAGCACACGCTCGCTCTCCGCTTCATCGAGCAGGAAGACGGGGCTCTTCGGCCGGGGCCGGCGGCCCGGAGGCACCAGCTTCCCGTCGAGCTCCTCGCCGAGGATCTCGATCTCGGCACGCCCGTGGTAGTCGAAGGTATAGGTGAGCTTCTTGCCCTGGACCACCACGCCCACGGCGATGGTGGAGCTGGCGGAGACGGCATCCGGCTCGGCGAAGGGGCCACGGACCACCAGGCCCAGGTAGTTGTGCTTGTCCTCCTTGGACTTCACCCGCACGAGCGTCTGGGACGCCAACTTGTGGAGATCATCCCGCGTCATCAGGACGGTGACGAGGTTGTCCTGGCTCGAGCCGCTGTCGAAGTGGGTGAAGCCCACCGCCTGCTCGAGCTCGGGATCCAGCGTCTCGTTCACCCGGTGGGCGTCCTGCTGAAGCTCCTCGAACGCTCCGAACACCTCCTCCGGGAGCTCCCGGACGATCTCATTGGCCGGAACGTCCTTCTCCGGAACCGGTGGTGCCTTCTGCTCCACCGGCGTGGCGGGACGAGCACGCTCGCCACGAGTCGCGTCCGCCGCCGGAGGTGCCGCGGCCATCGTGGGAGCCGGCTGCGATGGACGCGCGGGCACACCACGCGCGGGGCCCGTCCCGGAAGAAGGTGACGGAGTGCCCTGGGCCGGCGTCTGCGAACCGGGAGCCGGCGGCCGGACGACGTTGGAACCTGGAGGAGCCGTGGGACGGGCAGGCACGGTCCGGGGAGCCGTGGTGGCCGGCGGAGTGGGCGCCCTGGGGGTGTTCGAAGGAGACGCCGGGCGGGTCGCGCCGTTGGAAGGCACACCCGTGCCCGGAGACTTCGGAGTCTTGTCATCAGCCATGTGTCTGGTTCTCCCGTCAGCGTCCGCCGAGGAGGTGATGCTTCGAGCCCGCGCGCGTGTAGGCGTCGTTCACCAGGCCCAGGAAGGTTTCCGAACCGAAGACGCCACGGCATGAGGCGTCCGCGACATCGAGGAGCATCGGGAAGCCCCGATCGGGCCGCACGATGCTGTCGGCCAGAGCCAGGTGGGCCGCGATGTGCACGTGCTCCCGGTGCGCGTAGAAGAGCCGCGGCGGAGTCTGCTCCGAGGCCCGGAACAGTCCGATGAAGACCTCCGGGCAGTACTCCTTCACGAAGGCGAGCGCCTCCTCCCCCATCCGGCCGTCGTAGTGCCACCGCCGGACGAAGTAGCTGCTGTCCTCCTCGAGCGTATGGAGGATGGCGTACTCGCCTGGCTTCAACGCACTGCCAATCGTCAGGTATCCCTCCTCGTCCAGTTCCCGGGGCACGAACACGAACTTCTTGTGGTGCCGGATGAGCCGCTTCATCACGTCGAGCGAGGCACTCAACAAAGGCCTGTAATTGGCGCCGGAGAGCATCTCCCGCGAGCAGGGATTGCCCGGTCCGATGAGCCATTCCGCCTGCGACCTGTCCAGGAGGAGGGCCCGCTCGGCATAGGCCCGGATGTAGCGGCGCATCAGCATGGACAGGTCGTCCCGCATACCGCGCTCGTGCCGCCGCTTCAGACAGTCCTGCACCACCTTCATCGTGTCCGGGGTGCGCGCGCTCACGTCCTTGCGGTACAGGCGCTGGGAGAAGGTGCCGGATACGCCCCCGTAGCCCACGATGGCCACGGCAATCTGGGTAATGCCCAGCGCCAGGCTGTCATGGAACGCGGCGATGCTACTCACCGCCTCCACCCGTCCCGTGAAGAGCCGACTCTCGAAAATGGTCTTCAACCTGTCGGGACTGGCTTCATAGACACCCGCCTCGGGAATCCGGGTCTGCCGCTTGAGGTCGGGAAAGACTTCCTGGCGGATGGTGGCGCGGATGTGCGCTTCCGCGGTCTCCGCACTGGAAACCTGCGTGCGGATGCGGGAGATCAATCGCTCGACCTCCCACCCCTTCTCCCAGGTGCGCAAATCGAGCGTGGTGGAGAGATCCTCCCCCAGGCTCTTCCGGTAATCCTCATCTCCGATGAATCCCCTCTCTCCATCTGGCGGATTGCCGTCTTCCATCGTTACCGCTCCTCCGTGGGCGTGAGCTTCAGAAAGAAGGGACGGCGCGAGGGTTCCCGCGCCAACAACAACCGGACGTAGGCCCGGGCCTCTCTCACCGGGAGCCCGAATCGCGAGGCCAGCTCGTGCTCCGCCTCCTGCCGGCCGAGGTCCCGCACCAGGGGAAGTGCTTCCCGAGCAGGAGCCAGCAGCTCATAGGTGAGGCGATCCGCCCGCAGCTCCGACTCCATGGCCTTGCCCGTGCAGGGGTCGCCCGAGGCATTGCGCTCGATGAACCGGACCTGGACGCCGGAAGGAATCCGCTGGAGCGTCAGGAACAGGGACTCGTGGGGAGCACTGGCGTCCGTGCGATCGAGGGCAGGACGGATATCCTCCCCCAGGGTACGAAATGCGCGGGCCCGAGGCAGATGGTGATCGAGCACGAAGTGCGCCACTTCGTGCACCAGGGTGAAGCGTTGCTGGAGCTCTTTGTCCTTCTCGTCGTAGAAGAGAGCTCCCCAGCCCGCATGCGCTACCATGCACCCATGCAGACGGCGGCTCGTGCGCGGCAACCCACCATGCGCGCGCCCCTTCGAGTCCAGCCAGTCTCGCGCCATGCCGCAGGTGAGACCCGGCATGGCCAACAGGCGAATGGGAAGCACCACGCTGATCTTCTTGGACAGCTCGCTCAGCGACGGGAAGGACGGCAGACGGCATGCGTCCACGGCTTCCTGCAGCCAGGTCTCAATCATGAGTTCGTCTCGTCGTCCTCGTCGGTGTGATCTCTCGCCGCGAGCAGGAAGGACTCCTCACCCTCCTCCTCCGCGTCCCGGCGCTCGGGAAGGACATCCAGGAACTCGACGTGCCGGATCACGGCCGCGAGCCGGTGGGGTTCCACCTCGAAACGCTTGCCGATCTCCTCCAGGTGCTCGGCGAAGTGCTCCTCGCTGGGACGCCGGCACAGGGACAACCACGCGAGCGTGTCCGGCGAGCAGCCCAGTTCCTCCGCGAGCGCCTCGGCGGACTTGTTCTCGTACTTGCGGTACTGCTCGAAGACATAGCCGAGCGTCCAGTCGTGCTGCCCGCTGCTCCGGGCCGCGACCGCGAGCCACTTAGGATTCGTCATCGGACTCCTCCTTTCCACCACGCTCCAGTGACTGCCCAAAACGCTCCAGCAACTTCATGAGGCGGTCCCGATGCCGCTTCACCTCGCGCTTCAGCTCGTCCCTCGGTAGCGGACCCAGTTCCAGTTCCTCCGCCAGCCGCTTGGTCGAGCCCTCTCCCATCAGGATGCGCCTGACGGCCTTCCGATCCCGCTCACTCTTCAGGACCTGGCGCTTTTCGAGCCGTTCCATGATGCGCTTCGCCTCCACGGAGTTCTCCACCACCTCCTTCGGAGACGTCGCCCTACGTTCGACATCACTGCCGTATTTTTGATTTCTCCGCTCCCGTGCGTCCGCCGCACGACGCTTGTCCAACGCCCGGTATTTGGCGGCCTGCGTCAGGTAGGCACCCAGACGACCCTTTCCCGGGTCATACCGCTTGGGATTGGTGAGGTAACTGAAGACCACATCGACCGCACACTGATTGGCGTCGTCCTCGTCACAGCCCAGATGCTTCGTCAAGACGTCGACGATCTGGTCCACGTACGTCTTGAAGACCTCGGTGGAAACCACGGGATCCTTCCGGAGCACACGCTCATGCAGAAGCTTCTCGTCCGTCGGTGGTGGTTGGCTCATCCCCTCTCCTCGCCAGGACTCATTCGCCCATGCGTTCATTGTGTCGCACCCCCTTCTTCGGTACCGGACCCCTGAAGTTCGACGGACGAGGTCTACGCGCGGCGGGAGAGGTTGGGGGAGATGGATCCCGCTGTCTGTACCCCTCCAGTGGTATGGACAAACGGCTGTTTCGGCGTTCCACGACACAAGCTTGCTGCCGTGGAGGCACCCGGCACGTACTTCCTGAGTGGTACAGACGCCGCCGCCGTCGTGACGCATCTTGCGCGTCGAGCACTGACAGGCACTGGTGCGCTCGAGGCGAACCGGAGCCCATCGGCAGCACATGGCCATGCTCCAGAGCAATGGCCAGGAGAACCCACATGCGCAAAGTAGGAACGACGTCGAGAGGTGGAGCCTTTTCCCAGAGTGAGATCGATGTCGTCTGGCAGAAGGGCACGGTTGTGACAGGCAAGCCCGCCGAGCAGTACAGAAAAGACGCGTGTGGCGCGTTGATGAAGAAGGACCAGTACGGCAACACCAGCAGTCCGATGGGCTGGGAAATCGATCACAGGAAGCCAGTCGCCAAAGGAGGCGGTGACGAACTGTCCAATCTCCAGCCTCTCCAGTGGGAGAACAATCGGCACAAGAGCGACGATTATCCGAACTGGACCTGTGCGGTTCGCGGGTGATGCGGATGAACCAGTTCCATTCGACAGGGTGGGTCGTCGTCGCCTTGCTGCTCCTGGCGGGCTGTTCATCCAGCTCGGCCCAGGTGACGGTCCTGCTTCGACGGGGGATATCGTCAAACACCGTGGCGAAGGTACAGGTCACGGTGAACGCCCCCGGAGAGGACGCCGTCACGAAGGACCTCACCGGGTCCTCGATTCAGTGGAGCGGGATCCTCTCCGGTCTCGCGGAAGGCACCGACAGGACCTTCGATGCCGTCGCGTTGGATGCCGGTGGGGCTCGGCTGTACACGGGCCGGGCGGCAGGCGTCGTCCTCGCGGACGGTGAGGACACACTCGTCTTCATCACCTTGGATGAGCTCACGGCCTCGACCGCGACCCAGCCCGAGGCACCCATCCTCACCTCCCTGACAGCACACCCGGCGGAAGTCCGCGCGGGCAGCACCGTCACGCTCCGCGCCACGGCCCGAGACCGGAATCCAGGTGACACCATCCGCCTGGAATGGACCGCGCCCGGTGGCGCCTTCTCGTCCCTCGCGGATGGCGCCATCTCCTGGACGGCGCCATCTTCCGGGGCCTCACTGCAGCTGGGTTGCACGGCGAGCGACACACAGGGGCTGAGCTCCTCCCTCTCCATTCCCATCAGCGTCCGCGCGGTCAGCAGTGCGGGGAGCGGTAGCGGCGGGAGGGTCTGCTGCAAGCACTGTGGAGGAAGCAGCAAGCCGTGCGGCGATAGCTGCATCAACTCCAGCTACACGTGCTCCAAACCCGCGGGATGTGCCTGCTACTGACAGCGAAGAGGGGGCACTGCCGCCACCCTCTTCGCGCTCTCAGCTTGGTTATCGACTCAAAGCCGCCCGGCAGATGAGCGCCGGCCGGCCCTCCACCCCGAGTTTGTCGAAGATGTTCTGCAGATGCTTCTTCACCGTTGCCAGCGCGAGGCCCAGGTGGTCGGCGATGAGTTGGTTGTCCCAACCCTGGAGCACATGGCTCACCACCTCGACTTCCCGCTCCGTGAGCAGCCGACGCCATGCCTCGGGAACCGGGATGGCACGCGGCAGTTCCTGGAACTCCAATGCCCAGAACTGTTGGCCACCCCGTATCGGCAGCCGGGTGAAGGTCACCCGCAGGTCCTCTCCCGCCAGGCCCCGCTCCTCACCCGCTCGCTCCCAGACGTCCAGGCCGGTTCCCCCGGCGCCTCCCCTGGCCGTCAGCATAGCGAGCCGCTCCACCAGCACCGTGGGAAGAGCCGAAGGACCCACCCGCTCGGACGGACGGAACCACTTCTCCAGCAACGCGGTGGTGGGCGGCGTCCGCAGTTCCTCGAGGAAGGGCTCGGCCCGCACGATGCACCTGGCTCCCCGGTGCTGGAAGAACGCGTCCAGCACCTGACCGCGCGCCGCCACCTCGCCGTACATCCGGCAATTGCGCACCGTCTGGGTCAGCAAGCGCGTCAGGCCCTGGAGACGCGCCTGCTCCCGTTTGGAGAATGGCCGGCGCCGCTCCCGGTAGAAGGTGAGGCCTCCATGGGCCCCGCCCTTCACGTCCAGCAACACCGACATCACGTGCTCCAGCGGCATGCCCAGCTCGCGGCAGTACTGGTACCACCGGCTGCGCTCCAGCACCTTGCGCCGCGGCACCATCTCCACGTCCCGCAACACCACGTTGGGCCTGCGCACCACCGCGCTGCGCACGAAGTCATGCTCGGCCAGCTCGGGGTAGTGGGCGAGGAACGGAGCCGGCATCTTCGTCACCCACCAGTCGTAATCCCCCGGCCGGCCCGGCCTGGAGACGCACAGCGCCATGTAGTCCGCCGGCAGCAGCCGGAGCAGCACGGCCTCGGCATTGGCGAACACCTCCGAGAGGTCCAGGGAACTGGTCAAAGCCTCCACCAGCTGGGAGGTGAGTGTCCGTTCACGTGACTCGCGATTCATCCGGTTGCTCCGTGGCAGGGGGTGGATGGGATACCCCTTTCCGTACAGACCTCGGGGCACCGCCGTCTCCCCCCCGTTCGGGGGGGTTGACACACCGGGCGGGGAAGACAGCGCCACGGCGCCCGCCGGATTCACGTGGAGAACAGATGCGGCCCCCCGTGCTGGCCGCTTCCACGCCCCCGCCTCAGGCTCCTCCTCCAGGAGGAAGCCATGAACGAGATGAGCTATCGGACGGCGCTGGTGACGGGGGCCTCCAGCGGCCTCGGACGCGGTCTGGCGTTGTGGTTGGGCAAGCGGGGCGTGAAGGTGTACGCCGCCGCCCGGCGCCGCGCCCACCTGGAGGAACTCGCGCAGGAGGCCCGGGCGGCCGGTGCCCACGTCGAGCCCGTGGAATTGGATGTCTCCCACGCGGATGCCACGCTCGAGCGCATCCGCGCACTGGACGAGGCCTGTGGTGGACTGGACCTGGTGGTGGCCAACGCGGGCGTGGGCGGACAGACGAACGCCCGGGACTTTCCCTGGGAGCACGCGAGGAAGGTCATCGACGTGAACGTCACCGGCGCCGCCGCCACGCTGTCCGCCGTGCTGCCGCGCATGGTGGAGCGCAACCGCGGGCACCTGGTGGGCGTCTCCAGCCTCGCCAGCTGCCGGGGCCTTCCCCAGAACGCGGCCTACTCGGCCTCCAAGGCCTTCCTCAACACCTTCCTGGAGAGCCTGCGCGTGGACCTGCGGGGCACCCAGGTGCGCGTCACCTGCATCAAGCCCGGCTTCGTGAAGACCGAGATGACCGCCCACATCCAGCACACCATGCCCTTCCTCCTCGAGGCGGACGCGGCCGTGGAGTTGATGGGCCAGGCCATCCTGCGCGCCGAGGCCGAGTACGGCTTCCCCTGGCAGATGGCCCGCGCCGTCGGCGTAGCGAAGTTCGTGCCCAACCTCCTCTTCGACGCCGTCGCGAGCAAGGTGCTCCGAGCCCCGCGCGGATGATTCCTCTCCCGCCCGGTCCCGCCAGGGCAGCAGGCAGGGGGCATGTCCCGAGGAAGAGGCGGACCGTCACAAGTCATTTTACTCAACGTGGGCATCAGCTCACACAAACGGACCCCCGGGCGATGCAAGCCATTGCCCGGGGGGGCGAGGGGGGCGAGCCAACGAGAGTCGACATGCGGGAACACGCGCTTCAGGTGAATGACAACTCGCACGAACTGGACGTGACCCAGGACTGGGGCTCGCCGTGGCGGGCTCCCCTGATGGAAGGATTGGACCTGGCCCATGCGCGGATTCTGGGCGGGGACATCCCCCGAGGCATGCACACCCTGCTCTCGTCCCTCGGTCATGCGCGCGCCACGCTCGTCCCGGAGGACTGGCGGCGCTTCTGCATCGAGACGTGCCGCCTCCACCCCGTGCATTCCCTCGTCCGGCAGGAGCCGTTCACCCGCCGGGGCTTCGAGAAGCCTCGCCGCTACGCCGGTGATGCGGTGATGCTCGACTTCGTCTACGAGGACCATGCACCCGAGCGCCTCGGCACCACGCCCACCGGGGTGGAGCTCAACCGGTTCTTGTGCGCGCAGACGAGCACCGCCTCCCTCCGGGGGCGCAGGGACTATCTGGCGCGGTTCATCGACAGCGTGTCGGAGGAGCGAGCCGATGCCCGCATCCTCTCCGTGGCGTGCGGCCACCTGCGCGAGTCCCGGCGCTCGCGGGCCGTGCAGCAGCGGCGGGTGGGCGAGTTCCTCGCGGTGGATCAGGATCCGCGGAGCCTGGGAGTGATCGACAGCGAGCTCGGACACCTGGGCGTCAAGCCAATAGCCGGCTCCGTGAAGGACATCCTGCGCAACCAGTTGCGCTTCGAGGACATGGACCTCGTCTACGCGTCCGGGCTCTACGACTACCTCCCGCAGCCCATCGCCATCCGCCTGACGGCCCAGCTCTTCTCCATGCTGCGCCCCGGTGGACGGCTGCTGCTGGCCAACTACGCCGACCCGCACAAGGACTCCGCCTTCAAGGCGTACATGGAGGCCTGCATGGACTGGTGGCTCATCTACCGCGACGAGTCCGAGGTGGCGGCCTGGATGAGCGACATTCCCAGGAGCCAGCTCCGCCGGCAGGCGCTCTTCCGGGACGAGACCGAGAACCTCATCTACCTCGAGCTCACCCGCCGCTGAGCCCACGCGCCCCGCTCACTCCCAGGAGATCTCCAGATCCAGACTGAGCGGCCCCGTGGCCCGGGCGCGGGCCTCCACGTTCTTCAACCCCAGCATGGACCCGAGGGTGATGGCCCCGCCCTCGTGGTACGCGAGGGGCGTGAAGGTGCATTGGACGCTGAGGACTCCTCGCTTGGGCCCCTTCCAGACCACCGTCGGCACCGAGTAGGCCATGGAGACCTTGTAGAGCTCCTCCAGGGTGCGCACCAGGCGCATGGGGTCCGTCGCGGACACCAGTTGCGCGGACCGGCCCACCACGGACGTCATGTAGAGCTCCACGGTCCGCTTCGCGATGTACCGCAGCACCTCCGCGTAGCCGCCCAGGCTGGCGCTCAACTGCCCCGCCGCGGCGCCCAGCATCAGCACGAGCGCGCGCGTGGGGTAGTTGAAGAACTCCACGAACTCCCGCTCCCCGCTCGCCTCCAGGCAGCGCTTCACCATCGCCTCGCCGCCGATCTCCCGCACGGCCGTCAACGTGGCCAGGAACAGGATGCCGCGCGTGGTGTACTCCGGCGTCGCCAGGGGCACCCGGCTCTCCAGATCCTGCTGCGCATCATACGAGGGGCCCCGGCCCTCACCCGTCTCATCGCTCATTCATCGGCCTCAAGCGTCCTCGGAGGTCCCCTCGCCCTCAGCCCGGGAGTCTACCCCTGGTGGCTACGTCTCCCTGTCGCTCACACAGCCCTTTGTATTTGCAGGGCACTTGCAGATCCTCGGACCGTTCGGGTCGCTCAGCGCCGCGCAGCTCTCGGCCTTCGGGGGGCAGTCCCCCAGGGTGGTACACAGCTGCACGCAGACCTTGTCCGTCGGGTGGCAGAGCTCGGACTCGAGGCAGTCCTCGGCCCCGGAGCACGTCAGGTCATAGCCCCCCGAGCCACAGGCCGCCAGCACCACGCCCGCCGCGCTCAGCGCGACGAGCCTCCACGTCATCTCCCGAAGCCACATTCCCGGCGTCCTCCTGAGGGGTGGCCGAAGGAAAATCGGCCTGTCACCGGGTGTCAACGTGGGCACGGACGGGCGAGGCGCGCCAGCCGGGCGGGAGTGCGCTAGAAGGCGGGCGACTTCATTCGTGGAGGAAGTACGCATGCGCCGCTCCGCCGTCCCGATGCTGCTCGCCGCACTCACCGTGCTGGGAGCCGCTTGTGAGAAGAAGGCCCCCCCCGCGCCCTCTTCCCCGCCCGCCTCCGCGCCGGCCGCGGCCTCCACCGGGGCTCCCCCGGCGAACACGGACACCCTCCTCCTGGGCCAGGTGGGCAGCCTCACCGGCAGCGAGGCCACCTTCGGCGTCTCCGCGCGCAACGGCATCTCCATGGCCATCGCGGAGGCCAATGCCGCCGGCGGGGTGAAGGGCAAGAGGCTGGAGCTGCGCGTCTACGACAGCCAGGGCAGGCCCGAGGAGGCCGCCCAGGCCGCCACGCGCCTCATCACCCAGGACAAGGTCGCCGTCATCCTCGGCGAGGCCGCCTCCACCAACTCCATGGCCATGGCCGAGAAGGCCCAGGCGGCCGGCGTGCCGATGATCACCCCCACCTCCACCAACCCCGCCGTCACCCGCCGGGGTGACTACATCTTCCGCGTCTGCTTCATCGACCCCTTCCAGGGCTACGTCATGGCGAAGTTCGCCCGCGAGAACCTGAAGCTCAACCGGGTGGCCGTGCTGCAGGACAACAAGAGCGACTACTCGGTGGGACTGACGAACGTGTTCAGCCGCAAGTTCTCCGAGATGGGCGGCGCCATCGTCGCCACCGAGAGCTACTCCAAGGGCGACACGGACTTCCGCGCGCAGATCACCGCCTTCAAGCAGGCCCGGCCCGAGGCCCTCTTCGTGCCCGGCTACTACACGGACGTGGGCCTCATCGCCCGGCAGGCGCGCGAGCTGGGGCTGAACGTGCCCCTGCTCGGCGGCGATGGCTGGGAGTCCGACAAGCTCTTCGAGCTGGGCGGCAGCGCGATCGAGGGCAGCTACTACTCCAACCACTACTCGGTGGATAACCCGGATACTCGCGTGCAGGAGTTCATCACGAAGTACAAGGCCACCTATGGCGCCGTGCCGGACAGCGTGGCCGCCCTCGCCTATGACGCCGCCTCGCTCGCCATCGACGCGATGAAGCGCGCGCCCGACCTGTCGGGTGCCTCCATCCGCGACGCCATCGCGGCCACCCGCGACTTCCCCGGCGTGGGCGGTACCATCAACCTCGACAAGAATCGCGACGCCGTGAAGCAGGCCGTCATCCTCAAGGTCGAGGGCGGGAAGACGAAGTTCGTCACCACCGTGAAGCCTTGACCGCCCCGCGTGCCCAGGAGACGGCCGGGCGGGCGCCTCCCACGCCGTCTCCGGCGGAAACGGGCTCCCGCTTGCCCCTGACGTGCCTCGCACCACCCTGACGGTAGGGGGTTCCTCGCCCCCGCGTCCTTGCCTGGAGAAACAGACGTGATTCAACACATCCTCGTCGCCATCGATGGCTCGCAGACCTCTCGCAAGGCGGCGCGCTTCGCCCATGACCTGGCGCAGCAGACCGGCTCGCGCATCACCCTCCTCTTCGTCCTCGAGCCCCCTCGCATGCTCGCCCTCGGCTTCCTCGACTCGGAGCTCATCGCCGGGCCCCAGCGCACCCCCGAGGAGATGGACGCCGTCCGCCGCATGCTCGATGAGGTCGCCGCCGATCTCCCCAAGGCCCAGGTGGAGAAGATCGTGGAGATCGGCCGCCCCGCCGACACCATCGTCTCCATGGCCGACAAGCTCGGCGCCGACCACATCGTCATCGGCGCTCGCGGCCTCAACCCCGGTGGCAAGTGGTTGCTCGGCTCCGTCAGCGACCGCGTCGTTCAGCACGCTGGGCGGCCGGTCACCGTGGTGCACTGAAACACGGGGGTTCGCTGACCCTCACCCCAGTAAGGCCGGGGTCAGCGCTTCACGCGCTTCATCGTGTCCTGGATGAGGTCCACGTACTGCCGGTTCTTCGGGTTGAGCTTGAAGGCCTTGCGGTACGCATCCTCCGCCTGCGCCCACTGTCCCTCGCCGCGCGACACCTCGCCCGTGAAGAACCACGCCTCCTCGCACGCCGCATCCTGCTTCACCACGTCCAGCAGCTCCTGCAGCGCCAGCTTCCCGTGGGCCTCCGGCTTCATCAGGTAGCGCGCCCACGCCCGGTAGGCCCGGTACAACGGCTTGGGGTCGATGTCGCACGCGTACTCGAAGTACTCGAAGGCGCCCGCGTAGTTCTCCGCCTTCAGCCGCTTGCGCGCCTCCTCGTACTGGGTGCTCGCGTCCAGCAGATCCGTCCGGATGCGGAACTGCTCCGCCGTCGACGGCCGCCCCGTCCCCACCTTCTTCTCCCGCGCCGCCGCCCGCCGCTTGCGCCACAGCGCCGCCTGCTCCGCCTCCGACAGCGCCCCGTACGCCCTCGCGTACCCCACCAGCAGCCCCTCCGCCTTCTCCTTCAAATCCGCCGTCTGGAAGCGCAACGGCGAGAACTTGTCCGACAGCGCCAGGAACGCCTTGCGCAGCGCCACCGGCTGCACGTCCTCCGGCACGCCCAGCAGATCGAACGGATCCTGGCTCCGGTGCGACATGAAGGCGCTCAGCAGCGCGTTCTTCACCGCCTCGTCCTCGTCCGAGAACGGCAGTCCCGTGGCCGCCGCGACCAGGGCCGCGGGGTCCACCGTCTCGAGCGAGCCCGGCATGGGCGTGAGCGCGGGGCCCGGCATGGGCATGGGCTGCGCGGCCACCGCCGAGGGCGCCGGAGGCGGACGCTTGTCCACCTCCTCCGCGAAGTCCGCCAGGCCCAGCAGGCAGAAGGCATACAGCCGCCGCAGCGCCGAGTCCGTGTCCAGCCCCGAGCGCTGCTGCAGCTCCGTGAACGTGGGCCGGAAGCGCAGCGCCTGGAAGAGCCGCGCGTCCTTGGAGGACAGCCTCGGCCCCTCCACGCCCGGCACCTGCGCGAAGCGCCGGTCATCCGTGAAGGTGAAGTGCGTGGCCACCTCGTCGAAGGGCATCATCGTGGAGATGCCCGTGAGGATGAGCTGCGAGGTGTTCATCCGCACGCTGGTGTCCGGCGGCTCGATGTCGGCGATCAGCCGGAAGCGCGCGTCCGTCCACCGGAAGCAGTCCAGCAGCTTCATCGCCATGTTCGCCTGCATCTGCTTGTACAGGTCGAACGGGCTGATGAGCCCCTTCTGCACCAGCAGGCCCCCGATGGGCACCTCCGTCTGGACGCTCTCGGCGAGCCCCTTCTGGTAGTCCGCCTCGGACAGCTTGCCCTTCTCCACCAGGAACTTGCCCAGCGTCTCGTGCAGCAGGTTGCTGGAGCACGCCACCGGCGCGCCATCCTCGAAGGTGATGCGCTTCTCGCGCTGGCGCACCTTCAGCTCCAGCGTGCACGTGCGCTCCTCGATGGCCAGCGCGTGCAGCAGCAGGGGAAACGGCGTCTCGGCGAGCGCCCCCTCGCGCTGCCTCAGGACCTGGGCGGGGGTCGGAAACATGGAACTCTCAGCTTAGCAGGGTTACTCGTTGTCGGACGCCATACCCGGGTCGTCGTAGAAGCCGTAGCCGTCCGGCGAGGGCTCGGGCGCCGTCACCCGGCTCAACACGGAGATGCCGAGGGCGAGCACCACCACCAGTGCGACCCCGTAGGCCAGGGGCCGGCTGGGGCGCGCCCGCCAGGCCCACAGCCGCTCGCGCCGGCGCTGGAAGCCGGGGGCGGCCACGTACTCCTTCCAGGCCTCCTCGCGCATGAGCGCCGCATCCGCGTCCCGGCCGCTCTTGTCCAATGCCTGGGCCAGCAGTACCCGCCCCTCCACCGTCCCCTGCCGCGCGTCGCGCAGGCGCTGGAGGGACTCGATGGCGCCCTTCGTGTCCCCGCGCGCCAGCCGGAAACGCCCGCGCTCCAGGTCCACCGCCCCCATCTGGTAGCCCGGCTCCTGCTTCGCCGCCTCGTCCAGCAGCAGCTCACCCCGCGCCGCGTCACCCGCCCCCAGGTACGCCACCCCCAGCAGGAACAGCGTCCCCACGTCGTCGTCGCCCGCCTCCAGGTTCGGCTTGAGCACCTCCACCGCCGCCGCGTACTTCCCCCGCCGCACCCACAGGTCCGCCAGCTCGTAGCGCGCCCGCCGGTCATGGGGGTTGGACTGCAACAGCCGCTGCAGCTTGGAGGCCCGCTGCCACCGGCCGATGGCCCGCAGCGGGCTGGGGAGGATGCCCACCGTGTAGCGATCCGCCACGATCACCAGCGCCAGCACCGCCAGGGCGGACAGCACCGGGCTGCCCGTCAGCGAGGAGAGGAGGATCCACAACAGCCAGCTCATGCTCATGGGCGGTGCTCATATCAGGTGGGCGCACGCCGCCCCATGGGTGTGGCGTGGCGTTTCGCCACAGAGGCGTTCCGCCACGCTCCCCCGCCCTCTCGGAGAGCAGGCACGCCCCACCACATGCTTGTCGTTGCAACGAGTCCCGGGGAGGCACGGGCAGGCGCGGGGCCGGAATTCGCGGCCGGGAATCAAAGTGACATAAGCTGAACACTCGAATGACCGCTGGCTCCGACTTTGCACAAGGGGCGCCCCGGCCATTCCCCACCCCCGAGTCCCCCGTGGCACCTATGCGAAATCACGTACCGCCACTCCCCACCGAGCGCCGGAGCCTCGCGCCGCTGCTGCTCGCGCTCGCGGTGCTGCTGACGTCCGGCAGCGCCCGGGCCCAGGCACCCACCAACAACGCGGCCCCCAAGCTGCGTTACACGGCCGACCTGTACGGCAACTTCGCGCTGATCGGCAACACACTCGGCCAGGACTGCCGCAGCACCACGCCGCGGCCGCTCACCGGCAGGACGCCGCCGAACGACTTCGTCTACGGCGAGCGGAGCTGCTCCGGGCGTGACACCTCGCCGGACTTCTTCTGGACCCTGAACGACTGGACGCTCGAGAGCACCGGGGCCGCCACCAGTCCCTACCTCCCGCCCGACGGCAGCGCGCCGGCGCCGGCCAATCCCCTGCAGGCCCGCAGCCAGGCGGTGCTCACCCTGCCCTCCGGGGCCCGGGTGGTGTACGCGCGCCTCTACTGGGCGGCCACCCGCTTCAACTCGTCCGCCGGTGACAAGATCGCCGCGCCGGACCTGACCGCCACGGTGTCGCGCTCGGGCGTGGCCGGCTTCGAGAAGTTCCTCACCGCCGACGACTACGCCTTCCAGCAGGACCCGGGCGCGGAGTACCAGTACCAGTCCACCGCGGACATCACGGACCTGGTGAAGGCGTACGGCGCGGGCGTCTACCAGGTCAGCGACGTGCAGGCCATCCCCTTCGACACCACGACGGGCGAGTACCTCTTCGACGCCTGGTGGATGGTGGTCTTCTACGAGGAGCCGGGCTCCATCACCAAGCGGCACCTGAAGCTCTTCGACAGCATGCGCGTGGTGGCGGGCACGCCCGGCACCACCGTCTCGCTGACGGGCTTCCACGTGCCCACGTACGCCCAGGACGCCAAGCTGGGCGTCATCGCCTTCGAGGGTGATGACCCGGCGCCGGACGTCAACGACACGTTCGAGTTCAACGGCACGGTGCTCAGCAACGACCTCAACCCGGCCAACAACTTCTTCAACAGCACGCGCTCGTGGACCAAGACCAAGACGAGCGTGCGCACCGACACGCCGCTGACCGGCGTGCCCACCGGCTCCGACGGAGAGCTGGACACCCTGCCCATCAGCCACCGGTATGACCGGCCCCAGCTCACCGGTACGCCCGGCAGCTTGTCCGGCATGGACCTGGACGTGGTGGACGTCACGGTGGCCGCGGGCGCCAAGACCGCCACGGTGAAGGTCAACACCAGCGGAGACAAGTTCTGGCTGGGCGGCTTCATCACCTCCATCACCACCCAGGCCCCGGACTTCACCCACACCCTCAAGTCCGTGCGCAACACCACCCGCACCGACGGCACGGTGCGCCCCGGCGACGTGCTCGAGTACACCATCACCACCCGCAACGTGGGTGATGACCACTCGCGCGACACGGTGCTCACGGATCCGCTGCCCACGCTGCTCGACTACGTGCCGGAGTCCATCCGGATCCTCACGGTGGCGGCGAGCGACACCGCCACGCCCGGTGCCCGCACGGACGCCAAGGGGGATGACACCGCCTTCTACGACTCCGCCACCCACTCCATCACCGTGTACCTGGGCGCGGGTGCCACGGCCTCCACGGGCGGCACCCTCCGGGGCATCGTGGCCCCGGGGGATGTGGGCGAGAGCACCAGCATCTCCTTCCAGATGCGGGTCAAGACCACCACCACGGGCAAGGTGGAGAACCAGGCCTTCATCACCGCGGGTGGCCTGCTGGGCATCGACCCGGTGACGACGCCCTCGCGCAGCCCGGCCGGCAGCGGCCCCACGCGCATCGAGGTGGCCATCGTCCCGACGCCCGTCATCACCGCGCCGGCCAATGGCTCCATCACCAACGACAACACGCCCACGTACACCGGCACGTCCCTGCCGGGCACCACGGTCACCGTGAGGAACGCGGGCGGCACGGTGCTGTGCAGCGCGACCACGGACTCCTCCGGCAACTGGACCTGCACGGGCACCACGCCGCTGGGCGAGGGCCCCCACACCGTCAACGCGATCGCCACGGACGGCACGGGCACCCCGAGCCAGCCGGCGAGCACCACCTTCACGGTGGACACGGTGGCGCCCAATCCGCCCGTCATCACCTACCCCGCCTCGGGCGCCGTGCTCACCCTCCAGCGGCCCCTGTTCACCGGTACCGCCGAGCCCAACGCCACGGTCATCGTGAGCGTGGATGGCAAGGTGATCGGCCGGGTGGTGGCGGACAGCACGGGCAAGTGGTCGTTCCCGGCGCCGACTCCGCTCGAGGACGGTCCGCACACCGTCAGTGCCACGGCGAAGGACGCGGCGGGCAACACCAGCTCCGCCACCAGCGTCCCCTTCACCATCGACGCGAAGCCGCCGGATACGCGCATCCTCACCGTCACCCCGCCGGATGCCGAGACGCCCAGCACCACCATCTCCTTCACCTTTGATGCCCCGGGCCGCTTCGACATCGGCAGCTACGACTGCAGCCTCGATGGCCGGACCTTCGTGACGTGCAGCAGCCCGAAGGCCTACGCGGATCTGACCGACGGCCGTCACACCTTCGCCGTGCGCGCCCGCACCTATAGCGGCGTCGTGGATCCCACGCCAGCCACCTACACCTGGTTCGTCGGCGTCGACACCGACAAGGACGGCATCGCCGACAGCATCGAGACGGCCACCGGCACGGATCCGAACGATGATGACTCGGACGACGACGGCATCACGGACGGCAACGAGGACGCCAACCGCGACGGCTACGTGGATCCGGGCGAGACCGACCCGCGCAACAGGGACACCGATGGTGACGGCCTCCAGGACGGCACCGAGAAGGGCCTGACCGCGCCCCAGGGTACGGGCACCAACATGACGGTGTTCATCCCGGATGCGGACCCCACCACCACGACGGACCCGCTCGACTCCGACACCGACGACGGCGGCGTGTCCGATGGCGTGGAGGACATCAACCACAACGGCCGCATCGACCCGGGCGAGCGCAACCCCAACGACCCCGCGGACGACAAGGTGGGCGCGAAGGACACCGACGGCGACGGCATCCCCGACGATGTCGAGACGGCCACCGGCACCAGCCCCACCGACGACGACTCGGATGACGACGGCATCACGGACGGCAACGAGGACACCGACCATGACGGTATCGTGGACCCGGGCGAGACCAACCCGCGCAAGGCCGACTCGGACAACGATGGCCTGCAGGACGGCACCGAGAAGGGCCTGACCACTCCCCAGGGCACGGGCACCAACCTGTCCGTCTTCCAGCCGGACACGCACCCGGCCAGCACCACCCACCCGCTCGACGACGACACGGACGACGACGGCCTGCTGGACGGCACCGAGGACGCCGACCACGACGGCGCCGTGGACCCGGCCGAGACCGATCCGAAGCAGCGCGATACGGACGGCGACGGCCTCCAGGACGGCACCGAGCTGGGCCTGGCCGCGCCCCAGGGCACGGGCACCAACGCGTCCATCTTCCAGAAGGACGAGGACCCCGCCACCCAGACGGATCCGCTCGAGGTGGACACCGACGGCGGCAGCGTGTCCGACGGCCTCGAGGACGCGAACCACAACGGCAAGATCGACCCGGGCGAGCGCAACCCGCTCGACCCCGCGGATGACCTGACCGTCACCGACACCGACAAGGATGGCATCCCCGACAGCGTCGAGACGGCCTCCGGCACGGATCCGAACGATGACGACTCCGACGACGACGGCATCCTGGACGGCAACGAGGACGCCGACCACGACGGCGTGGTGGACCCGGGCGAGACCAACCCGCGCAACAACGACACCGACAACGACGGCGTCCAGGATGGCACCGAGAAGGGCCTGACCGCGCCCCAGGGCACGGGCACCAACGCGACCCTCTTCCAGCCGGACACGGATGGCTCCAGCACCACCAACCCGCTCGACGACGACTCGGATGACGACGGCCTGCTGGACGGCAGCGAGGACGCCGACCGCGACGGCGCCGTGGACGCCACCGAGACCGACCCGCGCAAGGCGGACACGGACGGCGATGGCCTGCAGGACGGCACCGAGAAGGGCCTCTCCTCTCCCCAGGGCCTGGGCACCGACCTGGCGGTCTTCATCCCGGATGCGCACCCGGCCACCCGGACGGACCCGCTCGAGGCGGACACCGATGGCGGCAGCGTGTCCGACGGCGTCGAGGACGTGAACCACAACGGCCGCGTCGACCCGGGCGAGCGCAACCCGCTCGACCCCACGGACGACGTCGACACCGACGGTGACGGCATCCCCGACAGCGTCGAGACGGCCACGGGCACCGACCCGACGAAGGCCGACACGGACGGCGACGGCATCCCCGATGGTGTCGAGGACAAGGACCACGACGGCGTCGTGGACCCGGACGAGACCGATCCGCGCAAGACCGACTCGGACGGCGACGGCATCCCCGATGGCACCGAGGACAAGGACCACGACGGTGTCGTGGATCCGGGCGAGACGGATCCGCGCAAGACCGACTCGGACGGCGACGGCATCCCCGACGGTGTCGAGGACACGGACCACGACGGTGTCGTGGACCCGGGCGAGACGGATCCGACGAAGACCGACTCGGACAACGACGGCCTGCCGGATGGCATCGAGGACAAGAACCACAACGGCGTCGTGGACGCGGGCGAGACCGACCCGAGGAACCCCGACACGGATGGTGGCGGCGTGCTCGATGGCGCCGAGGACAAGAACCACAACGGCGTCGTGGACGCGGGCGAGACCGACCCGCTCGACCCCGAGGATGACGACGCGAGCCGGGACACGGACGGCGACGGCATCCCCGACGTGACCGAGAAGGAGCTCGGCCTCGACCCGAACGACAACGACAGCGATGACGACGGCGTGCCCGATGGCCAGGACGGCATCACCGACACGGATGGGGACGGCCGCATCGACGCGCTCGACCCGGACAGCGACAACGACGGCATCAAGGACGGCACCGAGCTCGGTGTGACGCGGGCCAACGCTCCCGCGGGCACCAACACCAGCTCGCCCAACTTCGTGCCCGACGAGGACCCGGCCACCACCACCGACCCGAAGAAGGCCGACACCGACGGTGACGGGCTGACGGACGGCGCCGAGGACAAGAACCACGATGGCCGGCTGAGCTCGGGCGAGACCGACCCGAACGACACGGACACCGACGACGGTGGCCTGTCCGACGGTGACGAGGTGAAGGCCAACACCAACCCGCTGGACGACACGGACGACTTCATCATCGCCGGCCGTGGCTGCAGCACCTCGGGGGGTGGCTCTCCGCTGGTGTGGCTGGCGGCGCTGGTGCTGCTCGCCATGCCCGTCCTGCGGCGCACCTCGCGCCGTGGCGCGGCGGTGACGGGTGGAGTGCTGGGCCTCATGGGCGTGCTGGCCGCTCCGGCGGCGGACGCCCAGGGTCCCACGCCGTCCCCGCTGTCGCAGTCCATCGACGTGCAGCGCTACAAGCCCGGCCCCGGTGCCACCGACATCCTCGGCGTCCATGGCGCCCGGGTGGACGGCCACCTGGGCTGGCACCTGGCGGCCTCGCTCAACTACGCGAGCAACCCGCTGGGCTTCCTGGATCCGCGTCAGGACGACTTCGTCTACTCCATCGTCGCCAACCAGGTGACGGTGGACCTGATGGGCTCCATCTCGCTGTGGGACCGGTTCGAGCTGGGTGTGGCCGTGCCCGTCACGTACCAGTCCTCGGAGAGCGGCGCCTCCATCACGCCGGCCTTCCAGAACGGCGTGAGCGGCGCGGGCGTGGGTGACCTGCGGCTGGTGCCCAAGGCCCACCTGCTGACCGCGGGTGGGTTCGACCTGGGCGTGGTGGTGCCCGTGCTGCTGCCCAGCGCGGGTGGCCAGGGCTTCCGCGGCGGCGCGGGTGTGAGCGCCCGTCCGCAGCTGGTGGGCGAGTGGGGCAATGGCAACGGACTGCGGCTGGTGGCCAACCTCGGCGCCAACCTCCAGCCCGAGCAGCAGGTGCGCAACCTGCGCACGGGCACCGAGCTGATGTACGCGATCGGTGCCCAGGTGCCCCTCACGGAGAAGCTCGCGGTGCGCGCCAACCTGGCGGGTGCCTTCGGGTTGAACGACCAGGACATGGAGGGGCGTCCGCTGGAGCTCCTCGCGGCGGTGCAGTACCGCATCACCCCCGGACTGGCGGCCCACGTGGGCGGTGGCCCGGGCCTCACGCGCGGCTACGGCACCCCGGGCTTCCGCCTCTTCGCCGGGGTGGATTGGACGCAGCCCGGTGAGCGCGCTCCGGCCGCTCCGCCCCCGCCCGCCGACACGGACTCGGATGGCGTCACGGACGACAAGGATCAGTGCGCCCAGGGCCCCGAGGACATGGACGGCTTCCAGGACGACGACGGCTGCGCGGACCCGGACAACGACGGGGACGGCATCCCGGACACGAGCGACCAGTGCCGCGATCAGCCCGAGACCGTGAACGGCTTCCAGGACGAGGACGGCTGCCCGGACAAGGTGCCGGTGGACTCGGACAAGGACGGCCTGACGGATGACCAGGACAAGTGCCCGGCCCAGCCCGAGGACAAGGACGGCTTCCAGGACGAGGACGGCTGCCAGGACAGTGACAACGACAAGGACGGCGTGCCGGACTGGGAGGACCAGTGCCCCATGCAGCCCGAGGTCATCAACGGGGTGAAGGACGAGGATGGCTGCCCCGACGAGGGCAAGTCCAAGGTGCGCCTGGAGGCCAAGCGCATCGTCATCCTGGACAAGGTGTACTTCGCCACCAACAAGGACGTCATCCTGCCCAAGTCGTTCGACCTGCTGAACCAGGTGGCGTCGGTGCTGCGCGCCAATCCGCAGATCGAGCTGCTGCGCGTGGAAGGCCACACGGACAACCAGGGCAAGCCCGCCAAGAACCAGGACCTGTCGGAGCGCCGCGCGGCCAACGTGCGCGCCTTCCTCATCAAGGAGGGCGTGGCGGCGGAGCGCCTCGAGTCGGTGGGCTACGGCCAGACGAAGCCGGTGG
The DNA here is from genome assembly GCF_057119385.1 of Archangium sp. Classification (NCBI taxonomy): domain Bacteria; kingdom Pseudomonadati; phylum Myxococcota; class Myxococcia; order Myxococcales; family Archangiaceae; genus Archangium; species Archangium sp. Next base: position 131,364 of record NZ_DBNGVP010000078.1, read on the forward strand.
ACACGAACAAGACGGCGGCGGGCCGTGAGAACAACCGCCGCGTCGAGTTCAACATCCTGAAGGTCGCTGGCGAGGACGCCGAGCAGCCGAAGTAACGGAGCACCCGGCCCCGGCCGGACACACGCGGCGCGAGCAGGCGAACGCCCTGCTCGCGCCGTTTCCGTTTCGAGTCCCCTCTCCCTCTGGGAGAGGGTTAGGGTGAGGGTCTTCCCCGAGGAGCGCACCGTGCCCCCCACCCTCCGCCCGCTCGTCCTGCCCCTGCTCGTCCCCGTGTTGCTGGCGGCGGCGCCTCCCAAGGCCACACCCGCCATGCCCCGCCTGGAGGATGCCGTGCCCGATACCTTCACTGGCGTGGAGCGCGTGGTGGCGGTGGGAGACGTGCACGGGGACGTGGACGCACTGAAGGAAGTGCTGCGGCTGGCGAAGCTCATCGACGAGAAGGGCCGGTGGAGTGGCGGCAAGGCCCACCTGGTGCAGACGGGGGACATCCCGGACCGCGGGGAGCGCACGCGGGAGGCCTTCGAGCTGCTGATGCGGCTGGAGGGCGAGGCGCGCGCGGCGGGAGGCCGGGTGCACGCGCTGCTGGGCAACCACGAGGCGATGAACATGCTCGGGGACCTGCGCTACGTGGCGCCGGGAGAGATGGCCTCGTTCGCGGACCAGAGCCCCGAGCCGGATGCGTCCGGCGCACCGCGAGGAGCCAACGGGCACCGCGAGGCGTATGGGCTCCAGGGGCGCTATGGCCGGTGGCTGCGCACGCATGCCGCGGTGGTGCGCATCAATGACACGCTCTTCGTGCACGGCGGAGTGGCCCCGGAGGTGCCGGCGAAGACGCTGCCCGAGCTCAACCGGTGGGTGCGGCAGGACCTGTTCCCCGGCAACCCACCGGGAGGAGCGAAGGACCCGCAGGGGCCGTTGTGGTTCCGCGGCTACGCGCTGGGGCAGGAGGAGGAAGCGGCCCGCGCGCTCGAGGCGGTGCTGCAACGCTTCGGCGCGAAGCGAATGGTGATGGGACACACCACGGACCGCGATGGGAAGATCCGCACGCGGCTCGATGGGAAGGCGGTGTTCATCGACACCGGGCTGAGCACCGGCTACGGCCGTCACCTCTCGGCGCTGGAGCTGCGAGGCGGCAAGGTGACCGCCCTCTATGCCGACGGCCGCGTGGAGCTGGTGGCCCCCGAGGCGGCGAAGGCGGGCAAGGTCAGCCCCTGACCCAGCACCGTCCGATGAAGACACCGAGCCCTACAGAAGCCGCGCGCTGATGGCGCTGTGCACGTCCGCGCCCGCCTCGGTGAGCACGAGCCTCGAGCCCTCGAGCCGTGCCAGGCCGTGCTGCACCAACCGGGAGATCTCCTTCCGGCGCGGCTCCGGATCCTGCCCGTAGCGCGTGCACACCGCCTCCCAGTCCACCCCGGAGCGCAGCCGCAGCCCCATGGCCAGGCGCTCCTCGAAGAGCTCCAGGGGGCTCAGCTCCTCGCGGCTGGACTCCGGAAGCTTCCCCTCCTCCGCGGCGCGCATGTACGCGTCCGAGCCGCGCAGGTCCACGTAGCGGTAGCCCGCGGGCCGCTCGCCGGGCCCGGAGGTGAGCAGCATGCCCGTGGCGCCCACGCCCAGCGCGAGGTACTCGCCTCCCGTCCAGTAGAGCGCGTTGTGCCGCGAGCCGTACCCGGGCCGGGCGTGGTTGGAGATCTCATAACGCACCAACCCGTGCTCGCCGTAGGCGTCGCGGATGGCCTTCGTCATCTCCACCACCTCCTCGTCCGGAGGCAGCACCACCTCGCCCTTGTCGAGCTGCCGGGACAGCGGCGTGGCCACCGCCAGCGACTCGCGGTCCACCGTCAGCGCGTAGGTGGACAGGTGCTCGGGCCCGAGCGCCGCCGCCCGGCGCGCATCCGACTCCGCCTGGGCCCGCGTCTGCCCGTGCACCCCGTAGATGAAGTCCATGGACACCACGTCGAAGCCCGCGCGCCGTGCCGTCTCGTACGCCGCCACCGCCTCCGTGCCGGTGTGCTCGCGCCCCAGCGACTTCAGCAGCGAATCCTCGAAGGACTGCACGCCCAGCGAGACGCGGTTGACGCCCGCCGCCCGGTAGCCGGCGAAGCGCTCGGCGTCCGCGACACTCGGGTTGGCCTCCAGGGAGATCTCCGCCCCCGGCGCCACCTTCAGCCGCGCCGCCACGCCCTCCAGCACGAGCGCCACCCAGCGCGGATGCCAGAGGGACGGCGTCCCGCCGCCGAGGAAGATGGACTCCAGCGTGCGCTCGCGCAGCGAGGGCTCCGCCGCCAGCCGCGTGTCCAGCTCCGCCAGCACCGCGCGCGCATAGCGCTCCTCGGGCACCTGGCGCACCACGGCCACCGCGAAGTCGCAGTAGGGGCATTTGGAGAGACAGTACGGGAAGTGCACGTACAGCCCGAATCGCGCCGCTGCCGTTCCCGTGAGGGGGTCGATGGGGCCCGCGAAGTCCATGGGGCGCTACTTCGCCCCCCGGAGCTGCGCGAGCTGCGCCTCCAGCTTCGCCACCTTCATCTTGTAGCTGGCGGCCGACTCCAACGCCGTCTCCGCCGCCATCAGCTTGCGCTTCATCGCCGCCACGTCCTCCTTGAGCTGGTCGCGCTCGGCGAGCACCTCTTCCGCGGCCGGGCCTCCCTGGGTGCGCGCGGCCTCCAGGGCGCCCTCCAGCATCTTCACCCGCTGCCGCAGCCGCTCCGCCTGCTCCTCGGCCTCGTGGGCCCGGCTGTCGGCGTCCAGCTCCTCCACGTCGAGCGCCTCCTCCGCCGCGCGCACGTCCTGCTGCTCCTCCACCTGCTGCCGCACGCGCCCCAGCTCGGCCTCCACGTCCGCCAGCGCGCGCGCCATGTCCTGGCGGTCCGCCTCCACCGTCCCCAGCTCCGCCCGCAGCGCCGCCACCTGCGTCTCGGCCTGCTCCGCCGCTTCCGTCAGCGCCGCCGCGTCCGCCTCCATCCGGTCGCGCAGCTGCACCGCCTCCGTCTCGCTCAGCGCCAGCGACTCGCGCAGCGACGTCAGCTCCGCCTCCGCCGCCTCCAGCCGGGGCGGCAGCTGCGCCAGCTCGGCCAGTGCCGTGTCGCGCTCGGACTCCAGCTGCGCCACCCGCGCCTTCAGCCCCACCGTCTCCGCCTCGACGAGCTCCCGCTCCCGCAGGGCCGCCTCCAGCTGCTCGTGGGTGCTCTCCAGCTCGGCCAGGTTGGCCTGGTACTGCTCGCGCACCGCCTCCAGCGCCCCCTGCATCTCGGCGCGCTCCGCCGCCAGCTCCCCCACCCGGTCCTGCGCCAGCGACAGGGCCTCCTTCGCCCCGACGAGCTCCTCGGCCAGCGCCGCCCGCGAGTCCCGCTCGTGCTTCAGCTCCCCGGTGAGGCGCGACAGCTCCGCCTCCACCTCGGCCAGCGCCCGCGACAGGTCCCTGCGCTCCTCCTCCACCGTCTGCAGCTCGCCCTCCAGCTGCGCCACCCGCGCCTCGGCCACTCCCGTGCGCGCCGCCTCGCGAGACAGCGCCGCGGAGGTCTGCTCCAGCTTCGCGGGCGCGTCCTTCAGCGTGGCGAGCTGCTCACGCGCCTCCGCCACCTGCGTGCGCAGCGAGGCCTCGGACACGCGCAGCGACTGGAGCTCCGACTCACGCTCGGCGTACAGCGCCCGCGCACGGGCCAGCGTCTCCGCCTTCTGCTTCAGCACCGAGCGGAAGTGCTCGACCTTGTCCTCCGGGGCACCGCCCAGGGGCAGGCGCGGCTCGGGAGGCTCGGCGAAGGGGTCCGCCGCGCCCACCGGACGGGCGGGAATGGGCGGAGGCTCCGGGGCCCTGGCCGAGGACTGCACCGACGGCAGCGACATGGCGGGCCGGAAGGCGGCCGGCGCTGCGGGCGCTCCTCTCCGGGGAGGCAACGGCGGGGGCACACCGGGGGTGGCCGGACGCGCCGCCATCTCCCCTTCCAGGCTCTCCCTCAGCTGCGAGAGCGGATCCAGCTCCTCTGACGACGACCCCATGGGTGCCGAGGTTAACCCCCGGACCTCCTCTTCTCCACAGCGCTCCACACGCCACGAGCACTCCGCCCTCCCGGCTGGTCTCCAGGCTCACAACAGGGTCGCGGCCCCCGCTTCCAGGCGTTAGGGACTGGTCGGAAGGGTCCCCGGCTTGCCTTGCCTCCTCACACTGCCGGTGTCAGGTTCGAACGTTCCATGGCTCAGCGCTACACACTTTCCAACGGACTCACCGTCGTCTTCGAGGAGCAGCACGCCGCCCGGGTGGCCGCCTTCCAGGTGTGGGTGAAGGCCGGCAGCGCCGACGAGCGCCCCGACCAGGCGGGCCTCGCGCACCTGCACGAGCACATGCTCTTCAAGGGCACGGCCCGCCGCGGCCCCGGAGAGGTCGCCCGCGACGTGGAGGCCCATGGCGGGGAGATCAACGCCTGGACGTCCTTCGACCAGACGGTCTACCACATCGTCATCGCCAGCCAGTTCGCCCGCATGGGCCTGGACATCCTCGGCGACGCCATCCGCTCCTCCGCCTTCGACGCGGACGAGCTGGCCCGCGAAATCGAGGTGGTCTGCGAGGAGATCAAACGCAGCCAGGACACCCCGGCCCGGCGTGCCTCGAGGGATCTCTTCTCCACCGCCTACCAGGAGCACCCCTACCGCTTCCCCGTCATCGGCACGGCGGAGAGCGTGCGGAGCTTCTCGCGGGACAAGGTGCTCGAGTTCTACCGGCGGCACTACACGCCGAGGAACCTGGTGCTGTCGGCCGCGGGGGACTTCACCGAGGCGGAGCTGCGCCAGTGGGTGGAGGAGCTCTTCGGCGGTGACTGGGGCCGGCCCTACGAGGGAGGCGTGACGCGCGCGCGCGAGCCCGAGGTGGCCCGCCGCCGCGTGCTGCTGCGTCCGGACGAGGTGAAGGAGGTCTACTTCAACCTCGCCTTCCCCATTCCCCAGGCGGACCACCCGGACGTGCCCGCGCTGGATGCGCTGGCGATGCTGGCCGGCCAGGGCGAGGCCTCGCGGCTGGTGCTGGAGGTCAAGCGCAAGCGCAGCCTCGTCAACGACATCCACGCGTACGCCTACACCCCGAGGGACCCGGGCCTCTTCTCCGCCAGCTTCACGCTGCCGCCGGCGAAGCTGACGCAGGCGCTCGAGGAGACGGTGCGGGTGCTGAGCACGCTGCGCACGAGCCTGGTGCCCGCGGACGAGCTGGCCACGGTGAAGGCCCTCATCGAGGCCGAGGCCGTCTACCAGCGCGAGACGGTGCAGGGCCTGGCGCGCAAGATGGGCCACTACCAGTCCTCCATGGGGGACCTGGAGGCGGAGGCGCGCTACTACGAGGCCATCGCCCGGCTCACCCCCGAGCGCATCCGCGAGGTGGCCGAGCGCTACCTGCGCTTCGACCGGACCATCGTCACCGGGCTGCTGCCCCCGGGCACCGCCTTCGGCGCGGAGCAGACCGAGGAGATTCTCGACCGCGTGTCCCGCGAGACCCCCGCCGCGCCGGCCGAGCGCCGCGCGCCCAGGGCCGTGCCCGGCGGGCCCGCGCTGCAGGTGGGCCGCACCGTGCCCGCCTCTCCCGGGAAGATCGTCGAGGAGCGGCTGCCGTCCGGAGCGCGCGTCCTCGTGCGCGAGGAGCGGGCCGTGCCCCTCTTCGCCATGCGCGCCGCCTTCGAGGGCGGCCTGCGCTACGAGACGCAGGAGAACAACGGCATCACCACGCTGCTCGGCCGCAGCCTCACCCGGGGCACGCCCTCGCACGACGCGGAGGAGATCTCCCACCTCATCGACAGCTTCGCCGGCTCGCTGTCGGGCCAGGGCGGGCGCAACTCGGTGGGCCTGCGCGGCGAGTTCCTCTCGCGCCACTTCCAGGACGCCTTCCGCCTCTTCGCCGACTGCCTCCTGAACCCCAGCTTCCCCGAGGCCGAGGTGGCCCGCGAGCGCGCCCTGCTGTTGCAGGACATCCTCACGCGCGAGGACAAGCCCAGTGGCGTGGCGTTCGATCTCTTCGGCCGCACCCTCTTCCGCACGCACCCCTACCGGCTGTCCTCGCTGGGCGAGCAGGCCTCGGTGGAGAAGCTGGGGCCGGACGCGCTGCGCGCCTACCACGCGGCGTACATGGACCCGTCGCAGCTCACCCTGACAGTGGTGGGCGACGTGAGGACGGACGAGGTGCTCGCCCTGGCGCACGAGGCCTTCGGCGCCTCCCGGGGCCGCGCGGCGCCTCCGCCCCAGGTGCGGCCCGAGCCGCCGCCCGACTCCCCGCGCTCGGCCAAGAAGCAGCTGGCGCGCGCGCAGTCCCACCTGGTGCTGGGCTTCCAGGGCGTGCGGGTGAACGACCCACGGCGGCACGCGCTGGAGGTGCTCTCCACGCTGCTCAGCGGGCAGGGCGGGCGCCTCTTCGTGGAGCTGCGCGACAAGCGCTCCATGGCCTACAGCGTGAGCAGCTTCTCCATCGAGGGCGTGGATCCGGGCTACTTCGCCGTCTACATGGGCACCAGCCCGGAGAAGGTGGAGGCCGCGCTCGCCGGCATCCGCGAGGAGCTGGCCCGGGTGCGCGACGAGCCCATCCCCGAGGCGGAGCTCGCCCGCGCGAAGCAGCACCTCATCGGCACGCATGAGATTGGCCTGCAGCGCAACGGGGCGCGCGCCGCGCTGCTCGCGCTGGATGCCTGCTACGGCCTGGGCCAGGAGAACTTCCTGCACTACGCCGAGCGCGTGGCGGCGGTGACGGCCGAGGACGTGCGCACGGTGGCCCGCCAGCTCATCGACTTCGAGCGCGGCGTGCTGGCCCACGTCGGCCCCTGAGCCGGGCCCCGGCTGCCCCGCAAAAACAAATCCCCTCTCCCACGTGCTGGGGAGAGGGGATGAAGTCACCGGGCTTCACCGGGCCCCCGAGGGAGGCCCGGCTCCACCGGAGCTACGGCTGGGCGCAGGCCTCGGCGTTCTCGTGGCGGCACTCGTGCAGGTTGCGCGGCACCTCCATCCAGTAGATGTCCGGGGTGACGTTGGCCTTGTCGCGCAGCTTCTCCGTCTTGGGTGCGTCACCCGGGCTCGTCACCGCCACTTCGAAGCGGATGCCGCCCGTCTTCGACAGCGAGACGATGGGCGCGCCCTCGCTCGGAGGAGCGGTCGTCCCACGGCCCTTGCTGTCGATGAAGCCCAGGCCCATGCGGAAGCCCTCGGCCATGTCCGGCAGACCGGTGATGGCGTCCGCCTGCCACGAGTAGGACATGTCACCCGAACCAGACAGCGAGCAGGCCGAGCCGCTCTTGCCCGCGGCCGGAGAGAACGAGGGCCAGAAGACGACGCCCGCGAGCACCGTCGCGCCCGCCGCCGTGCGCTCCAACAGCGAGTTGTTGTAGCGGATGAACCAACCCGGATCCTCGGCGTTGGCGCGCTTGAGACCCAGCATCTTGGCCGTCGGGATGTAGCGCTGCTTGAAGCCCGAGGCGTCCGGCGCCAGGTACTCGTAGGCCGAGTCCGGAATGGTCACGTCCACCAGCGCGCACCTGGCACCCGTGGGGCAGGTGTAGCCACTCGTCTTGTCCGACACGCGCAGCTTGTCGAACGCGATCGCGCCGGCCTCGTCGCTGAACTTGCGCTGCCAGCCGCCGTACGCGTGGAAGCCGAAGAAGCGGTTGGTCGCCGCCGTCTTCTTCTCCTCGTCGCTCAGCTTCAGGTCCGGGTGCTCGCTCGTGTTGAGGTTGAGGTGGTCTCCCGTCCACTTCGTGCCGGTGCTCTTGGCGAACGACTCCGTCTTGAACGTCTTCTCGGAGCCCGTCCAGGGCGTCGGGTACGTGGTGGAGCCCAGCGCCGCGGCGGGGCAGCTGATGGCGAGGTTCGTCAGCTCCAGGCGCGAGCTGGAGCACGCATCCCCCAGACCGGTGACCCACTCCTCCTTGTTCTCCTTGAGCACGCCCAGCTCGTACTTGAGCGTGGTGGTGCGCTTCTGGCCGTTGACCTCGCCCACCAGCGTGGCGGACACGTTGCACTTGAGGCGGATGCAGGCCAGCAGATCGTCCGGTCCGCAGTCCGAGCCCGTCGTGGTGCGCAGGTGCTGCCGGTCGCCGGTGCCCATGAAGCTGCGCAGCCAGCCCGTCTCCGGCTGCAGGACGTTGGAGGGAATGTTGAAGAAGGGCGCCTTCTCATGGGCGTTCTGCGGCCCGAAGGCGGACCCGTCCTCACGCTGCATCTCCAGCGAGCGGGCGCCGAACCAGTTGTCCACCCGGCCCGAGGCGTCCAGCGTGCCCGGCTTCTTGAAGCGGAACGTCCACGCCTGGCCGCCCATGTCGCCGACGACCATGGTGTCGAAGAAGCCGTCCAGGTCGCGCTCCACGCTCTCCGCCTTGCCGATGTCCACCAGCGCCGGAGAGGCCGCCACGGGCATCATCTGGTTGAGCACGTCGTTGTACGGGCTCGAGGCCTTGAAGCCCGGCTGGGCCTCCGCGGACCACAGCATCTTGCCCGTCCACGCGTCCACCATGTACACGCCGCGGCCGCGCGTCAGGTCCGAGCTGTAGCCACCGTTGAGCACGGCCACCCAGCGCTCCTCCCACCCGCGATCGCCGTTCTTGCCGGAGGTGGCCGCGAGGCGCACCGGTCCGATGGGAGGCGGCTTGGGCGCGAAGTTGGACCAGGACTGGCCCATGCTGGCCGACTGCGGATCACACGCGTTGGGGAACATCCAGCGGAAGGGCTTGGAGCCCGGATCCGACGGAGCCTCCAGGCTCTTGAGCATCAGGTACGGGTCCGTCATGTCCAGCGCCACGTAGCGCTGGCCACCGCCCCGCTCGGTGATGATGGCGATGGAGCGGAACTCGTCGGCCTGCTTGGTGCCGTCCTTGTCGGACTCGGCGTCGGCCGTCGTCTTGAGCCCACCGTCCGCCCAGATGTCGCGCACCATGGGCGTGCCATCCACGTAGTACTCGTGCTTGGCGCCCACCATCAGGCTCAGCTTGGGCAGCAGATCCGGCGGGATGAAGGCCCAGATCTCCTCGCCCGTGCCCACGGTGTACGTGGTGCCGAAGCCCTTCTTGCCCGAGGCGACGTCCCCCTCGGAGCCCACGGGCTCACCCACGTGGATGGCGTGGAGCATGCCGCCGTTGGAGCCCACCAGCGCGATGCGGGGACGTTCGAACGTGTTCCTCTGGAAGTCGCCATAGGCGCCATTGCGCGCGCCCTTGGTGCTCGCCGCCAGGGGAGTGGGCTGGTAGCAGGGCTTGGCACCGCCCGCCACCGCGCACCGCGGCTCGGACGTCACCGAGGCGGAGAAGTCCTCGTAGAGCGTGGACACGCACTGGCCATTGAGGCCCAGCGAGCACAGGAACGGCTCACCCGGCGCCTCCACCGTCACCGGCGTGGAGTGGAAGATGTCCGCGAGCTTGCAGGACTTCGTCTCGCCCGGCTTGTTGTCCGCGCACGGCCGCTCCTCGTTCTTGTTGGAGTCACCGTCGTAGTCGAAGACGTCCACGCCGCGCACGAAGCGGATGAGCGTCTCGGCACACGTCTTCTGCTGCGCGACGGTGCCATCCCACGGCCCCAGTCCCGCCTTGGCGTAGAGCGTGCTGCAGAAGGTGTCACCGCCCGCCATCACGTACTTCTGCAGCTCGGCGATGTTGTCCGTGTGGAACTCGATGGGCGGGTTGTCCGCCACGTCGAACTTCCCGTTGTTGTCCCGGTCGATCATCGTGAAGATGCAGCGGCCCAACGTGTGATCCGGCTTGGCCGCGCCGATGGGCCGCCAGGTGGGATCGCACTTCGCGACGGCCGAGCGCTTGCCGACCGTCTCGCCCAGGTTCCAGAAGGGCTTGGCCTTCACGCCGCCCTCCACCTTGCCATCCCCCACGGGGGTGGCCGTGGCCTGCTTCACCCACTCGCCCTCGGTGTTCTCCTGGACGATGTTGATGGGCTCGAAGCTCTTCGGGTTCGGCACCCCCGGGGACAGGTACTCGATGCCATCGCTGTCCACGAAGAAGGTGTCGTCGCAGTCCTTGTCCTTGTTCAGGTCGAAGTCGTCCCCACCCGTGCTCTTGGCCTTGGAGGCGTCGCAGCCCTGGGCGAACTCGCTGAAGTAGAAGAAGCGGTAGAGGTGACCCTCGTACGGCCGGTTGCGGCGCGGGATGAAGCGGGGCACGAACACGGAGGACTGCGCACCGGAGGCCTGCACGCCGGAGATGTTGGCGGCGGCGAACGAGGTGGACAGCTGCCGGATGTCGCCGAGGGCGTCCAGGATGGCGGTGCGCAGCTGCACGGCGTCGTTGGCCTGGTAGAAGTTGCCCTTGCCGGCCCGCGCGATGCTCTGGAGCATGGCGCTGTTGTCGCCGTAACCGATGGTGTACGTGCGCATCGACTGCACGCCCGCCATGTCGTCGCGCAGGTCCATGTTGGCCAGGAAGAAGGCCACGTCATCCATGAAGTTCTTGTTGCCCACACCGTGGCCAACCGGCCAGTTGTAGTCGGTGTAGTCGCAGTCCGCCTTGGTGAAGTACTCGTCCGGGGTCGGATCCACGTTGTCCACCTTCACGAACTGGTCGCAGTAGTTGATGCCACCGACGTCCGGGTTGAGCTCGGGGTCGATCGGCTCGAACTTGACCGGCTTGCCCTCCAGCAGGCCCGTGCGGGCGCCGTGCTTGACGCCCTTCTCGATGAGCAGCTGCATCATCTTCGTGATGGGCACCGAGTTGTCGTACTTGGGCGCGCCGTCCGTCAGCACGATGACGGAGCTGACCTGGCAGCCGAAGCACACGGACTTGCGGCCACTGAGCTGATCCTCCCAGGGCTGGCCCGGCAGGTACTTGAAGGTGACGGGGTCCGTATAGGGCGGCTTGACCCACTCCTTGGCGTCCACGCCCCAGAAGGCGCCCGGCTTGCCGGTGTACGGGTCATCGTAGGTACCGCCGTTGCAGCAGCCCGGCCAGCCGAAGTCGCCGGGGTTGAGGGGCTGCTTGAACCAGTTCTCCCACTTGTTGTCCGACTTCTGCGAGGAGAAGTAGCCACCCAGCGCGAACAGCGCCTCGCCGATGGAGCGCTCGTTGTTGCGGAAGACCACCTTGTTCACGGCGTTGGTCAGCACGGGCCGGTTGAGGCCCGTCGCCGAGGCCGTGTCCTTGATCTCCGGGAAGGAGTCGTCGCAGCTCGGACGCAGCGGCTCCATGATGAGCGCGGGGTCGAACCAACCGTGGTCCTCACCGAAGGTGGCCACGCCCATGCGCACGTTGGGAGCGATGCGGATGACGTCCTTGAGCACCTTGCGCGCCACCACGAACTTGGGCGGACGCACGTTGAGCACGCGGCCGCTCAGCACCCACTTGCGGAACGCCTCGGGACGCAGCGGCGGCTCGTCCAGCGCCTTGACGGGGCCGGCCTGGCCCGGGTTCGTGGCCTGGGTCTTGGCGGTCACGATCGGACCACGCCACCAGCCCTTGGTCGCCAGACACGCCCGGCACTCGGTCATGATGGGCGAGTCGACGGCGCCATAGGGGTAGTCCGTCGTGTTCCACCCCACGCTGCCGTAGCAGGCCGACAGGGCATCCCCATAGCTGTTCAGGGGGCCGTTGAAGTCATTGCCGTTGATGGTGCCGGCACCCGGGCCTTCCTTCACGTTCCAGTTGAGGCGCCGGCCGCGCGAGAAATAGAAGCGGTTCGGGTCGAAGAACGGCGACGCCAGGGCGCCGTCGGAGTCGTAGACGATGGAGCCGTTCTTCGCCGTGTCGGCGCTGCCCCTGTCGAACCAGCTCATCGCGGCGACGAGCGCTGGATCCTCGCAGCCCGTGTCCATGGCGAGACCGGCCGAGCCCTCGCCACCGTGATCTCCCTTGGCGGGGGTGGCGCTCTTGATCTTGTTGGCCGCGTACCAGCCCGGCGTGAAGACCTCGGGCAGATCCTGGGGGTAGTCCTGCATGGACTCGTTGTTGCCCAGCAGGAACATGGCGCTCGGAGGGCTGGAAGGCACCTCGAAGAAGTCCTTGTCGCCGCCCTGCGAGGGGTTGATCATCGCGTCACCGATGGCCAGCGCGCTCGTGCAGCACGCGGCCTTCGGAGGCGTGTCCACCTCACCCGAGCGGCTCTCCCTGGCCAGCAGTCCCACGGCCCCCGCAACCACTACGCCCGCGGCCACGCCGACTCCGCGGACCGATGGCTTCCGCAGGGCACGTCGCATGGTATCGAAGTCGATGCGCATCATGAAAGGCTCCTAGAGACCGAACCGAACCACGAATTCCACTTCGGTCCCACGACCGTTTTCGTCCACACAGTGGACCGTAATCTTATGCGGAACGCCACCCAAGGTGGTTTTTCCGACAGTATTGGACAGATCTCTCAGCGCCCGCCGGTCACCACCCGCCCTCCCCTCGACGGCCGTGATGCCCGCCACTGACATCTGACCGATGTGGCCGCTGCGCGCACATCGGGAGTCCTCGGGGACGGTGCCGGCGTCGGAGCAGTTGGTGGCGCCCGGCGCGTTGAGGTCCACGTTGACGGCGGAGAGCTCCACGGGCGCGCCATCCAGGAGGCTGAAGCGCGAGAGCATGTACTGACGGCCCGCGTCGGCGCACGCGAGCAGCTCATCGCCGGAGCGCTCGTTGCGGGCCGCGCCCAGCTCACTGTGGGAAAAGGAAACGGCGGCGGCGGCCAGCAGGCTGATGACCGCCAGCAACACCACCACGAGCAACAGCACGGAACCGCGTCTGCCGAGGCGTTTCTTCATGGCAAGTCCTCCTAGCCTCCAGCGCAATTGAAGTCATCCTTGGGAAGGGCGCCCTTGCAGGCGTCCGGAGTCGTAGCGTCCAGCGTATAGACGGGCACCGGCATCTCCGAGGAGCGCATGTTACGCACGTGCACCGACATCTCGGAGACGATGCGGCGGAAACCATAGTCCTTGGGCTTGGGGATGGGGTCCTCGGGCACGGGGACGAGCACCCCGCTGGAGGTGGTCAGCTTGCTGCCGAAGGAGGGAATCTGGTTCATCGCCTGGGGATTGGCGGCCGAGTCGCGGGTGGAGCTGCGGGCCACCAGGCCCACCACCACGGCGCGGATGTTGGCCGGGTTGTCGTTGGCGCGCCGCGGATCGTCCAGGGGCGTCTCGTAATCCGGCGCCGGGTGGAGCGTGTCGTCGTACTTGGTGGGGATGAAGTAGGCGCCGTTGCCGCGCAGGAAGGAGACGCGCAGCGCCTCGATGTCCTCGGCCACCGGCTCGCCGAACGAGTTGGGGTCCGACTCGGCCAGCCCGTGACGGCGGAACAGGTAGGGCCGGGCCGGGGTGCCGGGGTTGCCATCCTCGTCGATGAGCTGGATGGAGTAGTCGTAGACGTCGATCTTGAAGACGTACACGCTCAGCGAGCCGGCGCCAGAGCCGAAACAGCTGGAGGAGAAGTCGTTGAGCCGGGGGAACTTGCCGGTGGCCGCCTCCAGCGACAGGTTGGTGGCGCCCTTGGCGGCATCCAAGCTCAGCTGCGCGTAGGTCCAGGAGAGCGCGCCCGGGCACACCACCTGGAGGATCTGCCCCTTGCGCAGGGACTCGGGCAGCCCGCTGCCGCCCAGGGTGATGCTCGAGGACGTCATGGTGGAGGCGAAGGCGTTGAAGGCCGGGTTGCGCATCCGGAAGACGAGCCGGTCCGAGCGGTTGACGGCGCCGACCGATTCCCGCGACCAGTTGTCCGGGAAGTCGAAGGCGAGCGGCGGCTCGATGCCATAGCCGGCCATGCGCAGGTTGCGCACCACCATCATGTGCGTCTGGCGCAACGAGGCCTGCCCGCCCCGGATGCCCGCCTGCGTGTAGAAGGACTGGGTGTAGCCGAGGAAGGCCGCGGAGACCGCGAGCACCGTGAGGAACGTCACGGCCGAGCCCACCATGAGCTCGATGAGGGTGAATCCACGCTGGCGCCGCATCACACGCCTCCCATCTGGATGCGCATCGTCTGGGTCGTCACGACGCGCGGCTCCCCCGCATCCATGTAGAGCACCTTGACCCAGACCTGCATGCGCTGCACCCCGTCACGCACGAACTCCGTGCGGACGATGTAGAAGCGCTGGTAGACGGTCTCGTTGCGGCCATCCACCTTGTCCTCGTCCTTGAAGACGGGCCGCTGCAGACCGCCGAACGCGGCGCCTCCCAGGCGCAACATCAGCTCGCCGTGCATGCACGCGACATAGGCGTTGTATTCACCCGTGCCCGGCTTGCTCAGCTTGTCGGTCTTGTCCAGCGGATCACTCGCGCACAAGGCGTCGTTGTTGGCCAGCCGGGGATCATCGAAGTTCCACAGTTGGATCTGCTCGGCCAGGTCGTTGGCCACATCCGTGGCCTGCATGAGCCTGCGGGCCTGGCCGGTGGCGCCCCGCGCCTGGATGAGCGCACCGAGCAGACCGGCGAGGCCCACCAGGAACACGACCGCGGCGATGAGGGATTCGATCGTCGTGAAGCCGTGGCGTGGGCGGAAGGAAGCACGTCGCAGCATGGCAATCACCTCGAGGCCGAGAAGGTCCGGACGAGACCGGTGTTGGTGATGACGATGGCCTGCGCGTTCTCCAGACCGCCGCCGCCCACCGGAAGGAAGGCGATGGAGGCCGCGCCATCCGAAGACGGCTTGCCCACGGCATCGGCGAACGTCACCGCGCCATCCGGCTCGAAGAAGATGACGCCCCGGATGGGCTTGGTGGAGCCATCCCCGGAGCAGAAGGTGCAGGGCTTCTCGCTGGGAACGAAGCAGAAGGGCGGCGGGAAGATGTCGGTACTCGTCGACGGCTGGCCCCTGGCGAGGCCGATGCGGCCGGCCAGCAGCGAGGTGCAGCCCTTGTGCGCCACGCGGCCCACGGCCTCGATGAAGCCGCCCGAGAGCACGCGCACCGAGGGGTTGAAGTTGCCCGAGTCGAACAGCGGGAACTCCGAGCCGGAGGGCGCGGGCGCACCGGGCTTCAGGTCGTTCAGGTCCTTCCAGTCGGGCTTGGCCGCCATCGCATCGGCCAGGTTGGACCAGGGGTCCACCACCACCCAATAGCGGATGGGGTTGCCCAGCGTGGGTCCATCCGCGTTGAGCAACACCGCCACGCGCTGGTTGCGGCCATACGCGTGCGAGCGGGCACTGGAGATGACGGCGGCGAACTCGAGCGCGCCACCTGTCAGACGCGTGCGCTGCGGCAACACCTCCAACGCGGCGTACGCGAGCGCGGCCAGGACGGCGACAATGCCCGTGACGGTCGCCATCTCGATGAGGGAGAAACCGGTATTGCGGCGGGTTCGCTTCATAAGGGAGTCCATCATCCGGCGCCCCCGAGCAGAGCCCCACTCCATCCAGACACCGGGCGCACAAAAAAGAGGCTGAGCTTCGAGGGCACTACCGAGGGCACTACCGAAGGCACTACATGGTCCTTGGTGGAGCAGCTTACCGCAAATTCCGACGAGGGATCATCGCATCCTCCGCTCCCTTACGGGACGAGCAACGGAGCAGACCCACCGACTCGGAAATTTCTTTCCCCGCTGCAGGCATCCCGGCATCTTCGGGAAAGCAACGCCAGACGCGAGAAGGGCCACATGACGGGGACGTATCAGACACTCACGGTGGATCTGCCGGAAACGGAGTCGGAGGCCGCCCAGGACTTGCTGCACGAGCTGGGCGCCATGGGACTGGAGGTGAGGGACCGGGAAGGCCCCACCATGCCGGGAGTGCGGGCCCCCGCCGAGGGAGAGGCCATCCTCGTGGCCTACTTCGAGGACGCGGACACGGCCGAGCAGGCGCGCGCGGAGATGCACGAGGCCTACCCCTCGGCGCGGCTGCAGCTGGCCGAGGAGCAGCAACAGGACTGGAGCAATGCGTGGAAGGCCCACATCAAGTCCGTGCAGGTGGGACGGCTGTGGGTGGGCCCCCCCTGGGAGGCGCAGAACGCCCCCGCCGACAAGGTGCGCCTCGTCATCGAGCCGAAGATGGCTTTCGGCACCGGCGACCACCCCACCACCTCGCTGTGTCTGGGTGCGGTGGATGAATACATGAGCACCCATCCGGGTGCGAATGTGCTGGATGTGGGTACAGGAACGGGCGTGCTGGCCATTGCCGCGAAGAAGCTGGGCGCCGGACGGGTGGTGGGCACGGACAACGATCCGGTGTCGGTGGAGCTGGCGAGGGAGAACGCCGTGGACAACGGCACCCCGGACGTGGAGCTGTCGGGCAAGGAGCTGACGGCGGTGGAGGGCACCTTCGACCTGGTGGTGGCCAACATCCTCGCCAACACGCTCATCGAGCTGGCGCCCCTCATCGCCCCGAAGGTGAAGGACAGGCTGCTGATGGCCGGCGTGCTCGCGCATCAGAAGGCGGAGGTGGAGGCGGCCTACGTGAACCTCGGACTGGTGCCAGAGCCGGGTGCCCAACAGGGCGAGTGGGTGCGGCTGGACTTCCACCGCGCGAAATGAACATCCGGCCCGACGGAGGGTTAGAGTCTCCCCATGCTGAAACCACAAACCCAGGCGCTGTTCGACGAGTACATCTCCGCCCACCAGCACCCCACCAACCGGCTCACCCACAAGGTCGCCATCCCCCTCATCGTCCTGCACATCGTCGCCATGCTGGACTGGGTGCGGCTGGCGTCCGTCCCCGCCCTGCCCGGGGGCTCGCTCACCCTCGCCTTCGTGGCGTGGCTGCTCGCCACCGTCTGGTTCGTGCGCGCTGATTTCAAGCTGGGACTCATCGTCTCCGTCGCCGCGGCCCTGTGCATCCCGCTCGGCCGCATGCTGCCTCGCGAGGCCGTCGTCGCCATCGCCGTCTTCGGCTGGCTCGTCCAGCTCGCCGGCCACGCCGTCTGGGAGAAGAAGTCTCCCTCCTTCTTCACCAACCTCGTCCACGCCCTCGTCGGGCCCCTGTTCTTCGTCGCCCTGTTGACCGGGGACTACAAGCTGGCGCCCCAGGCGCAGGCGGCTCCGCAGACGGCACGGTGAGCCTCGGGGTGCTCCTCGGGTAGACCCTCACCCCGGCCCTCTCCCAGAGGGCTCATACTTACCCAGAATCAGCCTTGGGAGAGGAGAGGCGGTGGAGATGCATGCGGTAGATGGTTTCCGCATGCTGAAGCTTCTCCCAGCCACGCCAGAGCGTGCGCCAACCGGGCTCGCCGT
>NZ_DBNGVP010000079.1:0-13216 GCF_057119385.1 Archangium sp.
GGACGGCCACACGCGCCGCGCGCCCTCCACCGCAATCCCCACCAGCAGGTAGAGCACCGACAGCATGGGCCTGGTAGATGATGGCTTCGACGGGGTAGTGCTCCTCCACGTGCGTGCGGGCCAGCTCCACCCGCGCGCGCGCTACCAGTCTCCCAGCCAGGCACTGGATGGGGCATGCTCCCGAAGCATGGGCAGAATTCTTGTACCGTCGCGCCTGGCCCTGGCATTGAGCCTCGCCCTCCTGTCCGCCGCGTGGGCTCCATCAACGACAATGACGCGCACCCGTGCGTCCTCGCTGATGCCCATCAACCAGCCGGTCCAAATCTCCATCAACAAGCGTGCGCGGCAACAGCCGTGCGCGCCACCCTGTCGGCCCGGGCTGGCTGGGCCGACACGTGCAACTGCCGGCTGCCCACCACGGGCAACCCTTCCATGCTGGCCCACAGCTGTCCCCCTTCCCCCTCCACTCGCCTGTCCTGCCCGGCGCGCACCAGCAGCTGATAGCCCTGGCCGGCCGCGCGCGAGAACAACTCGAAAGTGTGCATTCTTCAGCCCAGAGGGAGAGGGAGACCCGGCTCATGGGCGGGGCACGAGCCGCACCGAGGGCGCCTTGAAGGTGGCGGTGAGCGCCCGCCCCTCGGCGAGCCCCAGCTCCTCCGTGGAGAAGCGCGTCACCCGCGCCACCAGGGGGAAGCCCGCGTCCAGCCCCACGCGGACCAGGGCTCCTTCGTGGGAGAGCGACACCACCTTGCACGGCAGCCGGTTGCGCGCGCTGGTGGGCGCCGCCTCGGGTAGGCCCAGGGTGACGTCCTCCGCCCGGAGGCAGACGAAGACGGCGCTCCCCTCGTGCGCGGGCGCCAGGGCCACCAGGTGATGCGGGCCCACCTCCACCGTGGCCAGCCCCTCCTCGCGCTTCAGCACCGTGCCCGGCAGCACCGTCTCGATGCCCGTCATCCTCGCCACCGCCAGCTCCGCCGGGTGGTTGAACACGTCCGCCACCGGCCCCACCTGGCACACCCGGCCTCCCTCCATGGCCACCAGGTCATCCCCCAGCGCGAGCGCCTCCAGCCGATCGTGTGTCACCACCACCGTGGGCACCCCCAGCTCCCGCAGCAGCCGCCGCAGCTCGCCCCGGAGCTGCTCGCGCGAGGGCGCGTCCAACGCGGACAGGGGCTCGTCCAGCAGCAGCAGGCGTGGGCGGATGGCCAGCGCCCGGGCCAGCGCCACCCGCTGTTGCTGCCCGCCCGACAGCTCCCTCGGCCGGCGTCCCTCCAGCCCCTCCAGGTGCAGCAGCGCGAAGAGGGAGCGCGAGCGCTCGCGCCGCTCGTCCGCGGGCAGCTCCGCCAGGCCATACTGGACGTTCTGCTCCGCGGTGAGGTGGGGGAAGAGGGCGTAGTCCTGGAAGAGCAGCCCCACGCGCCGCCGCTGGGGTGGCAGGTACACGCGGGCGGCCGTGTCGCACCAGGGCTCGCCATGGAAGAGGATGCGCCCGTGCTCGGGCCGGTCGAGCCCCGCGAGGCATCGCAGCACCGTCGTCTTTCCCGCGCCCGAGGGGCCGAACAGCACCGCGACCCGGCCGGGCGTGGCGGGCAGCTCCAGCGTGGCCCGCACGGTGGGGCCACCCGGGAAGCGCTTCTCCAGGTCGACTACGAGCGTGCCGGCCATGGTGCCCACACCCTGCGCTGCAGCCCATAGGTGAGGGCCAGCACGACGAACGAGAAGACGAGCAGCACCAGCGCCGTGCGGCCCGCCGAGGCGTAGTCCAGCGCCTGCACCGAGTCGTAGATGGAGATGGAGGCCGTGCGCGTGCGGCCCTCCAGGTTGCCGCCCACCATGAGCACCACGCCGAACTCCCCCAGCGTGTGCGCGAACGTCAGCACCATGCCGGAGAGAATGCCGGTGGCGGACAGGGGCAGCACGATGCGCAGGAACGTCTGGAATCGCGAGACGCCCAGGCACCACGAGGCCTCGATCAGGCGGCGATCCACGCCGGCCAGGGCGGCGGTGAAGGGCTGCACGCTGAAGGGCAGGCTGTAGAGCACCGAGGCCACCAGCAGGCCACCGAAGCTGAAGGGCAGGGTGCTGCCGAAGAGCGACTCGAAGGCCCCACCCAGCGGACCGCGAGGGCCGAGCGCGAGCAGCAGGTAGAAGCCCAGCACCGTGGGGGGCAGCACCAGCGGCAGCGACACCACGGCCTCCACGAGGAACTTCCACCGCCAGCGCGACGTGGCCAGCCACCAGGAGAGGGGCAGTCCCAGCAGCAGCAGGAGGAGCGTCGTCCACGCGGCGAGGCGCAGGCTCAAGAAGATGGCGGCCTGATCCAACGCCTCACTCCTTCGGCAGGGAGAAGCCGTAGCGTGAGAGCACCGCCGTGCCCTCGGGGCCGAGCAGGTGGTCGCGGAACGCCCGGGCCAACGCCGGATCCTTCGCGCGCTTCAGGATGGCACCTCCCTGCTCCATGCGCGGGTAGGCGTCGAGCGGCACCTCCCAGGAGTGGCCCTGCTCCCGCATGGCCGGGGCGAGCGCGAGCGCCAGGGCGATGATGCCCGCGTCCGCGGCCCCGCTCTGCACGAACTGGGCGGTCTGCGCGATGTTCTCCCCGAGCACCAGCCGATCCTTGACGGTGTCGTACACGCCCTGGCTCTTCAGGGCGGCCTCGGCGGCCCGGCCATAGGGGGCATGCTGGGGGTTGGCGATGGCGATGCGCCGGGCGGCCGGCTCGCGCAGGGCGTCCATTCCGCGCTGCGCCACGGGCAGCGGCGAGTCCCTGGGCACCCACACCACGAGGCGGCCCACGGCGTAGAGGAAGACCTCGCCGGCGACCAGTCCCTGCTCGGCCAGCCTGCGGGGGTAGGCCACGTCCGCGGAGAGGAAGACGTCGAAGGGGGCCCCGTTGCTCAGCTGCGCGAGGAAGTTCCCCGACGAGCCATAGGTGACCTGGACGTCCGCGCCGGGGTGCTTCTCCCGGAAGCTCACCAGCAGCTCGTCCAGCGCGAACTTCAGGTCCGAGGCCGCGGCGATGGTCAGCGTCCGCTTCGGCTCGGCGCCCGCGGACGGGCCGGGGCCGCTGGCGACGGCCCCGTTCTCGCGCAGCCCCACCTTCAGGCCCGCCGCGATGATGACCAGGGCGCCCGCGGCGAGCGCTCCCTTCACGATGACGTTCATTCAGTCCCTTCCCGGACGGCGGCCATGATGTTCGCAGCTTAACGGGGCCCGCGCGGGAGACCGCGACAAGAAGCCTCCGGCGCGTCGCGCGGGGTGCCAGCCGGGTGACACGGGGCGTGGAGTTTTTTCCCCGAGGCCTCCCGGCGGGGCTGAAAGAACTTCCGTCCTCCCGCCAGGTCCGGCCGCGCGTCGATCTCCCGGAAAGACGGCGGAAGCCCGGAGAGATCGGCCAACCCGCTGTTTTCCCGAAAGAAAGGGATGGCCGGTGGGAGCCACCCCCGGGGGAGGGCGGACTGTCCGGGGTCCGGCACGGTTCTGGCTAATGGTCGTGGGCGATGGCACTGAGCAAGAAACAGAAGCGGATCTACAGCCCCTCGATCTGGGAGACCTGGATGCCTTCGGTGGGCGTCGTCACCCTGGTGGGAGCCCATGTCCTGGCCGCCTCGCTGGGCCTGTACTCGTCGGCACCGGAGGTGAAGGTGCTCCAACCCGCCACGGGCGCGTCCATCAACGGACACCTGGAGATCGCGGTCCAGGCGGATGACGGGCCCACGGGCTCGGGGGTGCGGAGCGTGGAGTACCAGCTCGGCTCCACCTCGGGCGTCTGGAAGCCGCTGACGCTGGACGTGGAGTCCATGACCTACAAGGCGAGCACCGAGGCGGGTGCCGTGCCGGCCGGAGGCCATGAGCTCTACATCCGCGCCGTGGACTACACGGGCAACCTGCGCACCGTGTTCGTCACGGTGAAGGTGGACCCCGCCGCCACCGAGCCCGGCGAGGAGCAGCGGCAAAAGCCCGTGGTGGACGGCACGCAGGACTTCTCCTCGACGCGCACCGTCGAGGCGCAGGGCTGGGGCGGGCTCCTGCTGTCGACCCTGTTCCGTTCGCGTTGATGCCGTACCCGCGGTCGCTTCACCGATGTTGGCCAGGTGCTCGACGCGCCCGCCTCCGGTGAAGCCTCTCGCGGTTTCCAACCCCCTGCTTCGGCGGACTGTCCGCCGACATCAGCTGGACCACGGACGAGCCGGCGAGCTCGCAGGTGGAGTACGGCACCACCAGCGCCCTGGGCTCCGCGACGGCGGTGGATCCGGCGCGCACCACGAGCCACGGCATGAGCCTCACGGGCCTGCAGGCGAACCGGACGTACTTCTACCGGGTGCGCTCGGTGG
Organism: Archangium sp.; assembly: GCF_057119385.1. Classification (NCBI taxonomy): domain Bacteria; kingdom Pseudomonadati; phylum Myxococcota; class Myxococcia; order Myxococcales; family Archangiaceae; genus Archangium; species Archangium sp. The sequence goes on from NZ_DBNGVP010000079.1 coordinate 4,335, forward strand.
ACGCGTCGGGCAACGCGGGGGGGTCGCAGGTGCTCCTCCCGCGCGGACGCCCGCCGCTCCTGGCCCGGTGGCTCCGGAAGGCCCGCGCCTCGAGCGTGAAGGCCTTGCCATCCAGTTCGACCTGAGGCCCGCCGTGGGCGCCGGTCCGGTGGAGGCGCAGTCCGAGGCCATCGCCACCTTCACCCTCACCGATGCCCGCTCGGGCGAGCCGGTGCGCGGGGCCCGCCCGCTCGGGTGGATGTCCCTGCGCGAGGGCTCCGAGCCGCTCACGGACGCGCAGTGCGCCGCGAAGGTGAAGACGTACCTGGGCGGACTGCTGTCGGTCCAGGCGGACGCGGACCTGAACTCGTACTTCGTCCTCGCGCTGAACCACGACAACTCCATCTCCGTCATCAACCCGCAGCTGGCCTTCAGCCGCACGAAGCTGCGCAGCCTCGTGACGCTCGCGCATGAGGACTCGATGACACGCTCATCGGTCACGCGTGGGAGGGGCCGTCTGGTACCCCTTTCGGGGTGCGCTCTTGAAGACACGGAGCGTGTAGAGACCCCATGCCAGACATGCGTCAGGGCAGCTCGAGCCTGACGTGGAAGGTGTAGGAAACACTGACGGGCGAGCTACTTGGTGTCGAGCGAGAACACGCCGTCCCAGTCCTCGGGGGGAGGCTGGCGGAGCGAGGCCTCGCAGCGGGCGGCGAAGACGCGCGAGGGTGGATCCCCGGGCGAGGCGCGGAAGTGCTCGAGGGCCTCGGTGAAGCGGCGGGCGCGGTAGAGGGCGAGCCCCTCGGCGAACCGGGCGAGGTGCGCGGGCGGAGGGGCTCCGGCCACGTCCACCAACTCATAGACGCGCACGGGGAGCTGCCGTCCCTTCACGCGCAGCAGATCCAGCTCCCGGGCGAGCACGGTGCCGCGGGCGGCCCGCACGGTCTCCTCGGAGGCGAGGATGCGGGTGCCGTACACCTTGGCGGCGCCCTCCAGGCGGGAGGCGAGGTTCACCGTGTCGCCGATGACGGTGTAGTCCTGGGCGGCGCGCGAGCCGATGTTGCCCACCACGCCGGGTCCGGTGTTGAGGCCGATGCGGCAGTCCAGCCGGGCCAGGCCTCGTGCTTCCAGCTTGGGGGCCAGCGTGTCCACCACCGCCACGAGCCGCAGCGCGGTGAGGCACGCCCGTGCGGCATGGTCCTCCTGGGGGAGGGGGGCGTTCCAGAAGCACATGATGGCGTCGCCGATGAACTTGTCGAGCGTGGCGCCGTGCTCGCCCAGCACCTCGGTGGCGCGTTCGAAGTAGCCGTTGAGCACGTCGACGAGGGCCTCGGGGCTCATCTCCTCGCTCATCGAGGTGAAGCCCACCAGGTCGCTGAAGAGCACGGTGAGCTCGCGGCGCTCGCCGCCGGGGGCGGCCTTCTCCGGGTTGCGGATGAGCTCGTCCACGACCTGGGGGTTCAGGTAGCGCTTGAAGAGGCCGTGGATCTGATCCCGCTGGCGGAGGCCGAGGACCATCTCGTTGAAGGCGCCGGTGAGCCGGCCCACCTCGTCCGTGCCCCGGACGGGGACCTCCACGTCCAACGCCCCCAGGCGCACCTGCCGGGCGGCGGCCTCCAACTGCACCAGGGGCGCGGAGAGGCGGCGCGCCAGCAACACGGCGAGGACGAAGGCCAGCAGCACCACGCCCACCGCGATGGGCAGGAGCCGGGTGCGGACGCCCGTGAGGATGGGCTCGCTCTCCGCATCGAGGTTGCGCATGACGAACACCCGGCCAATGGCTGTCCCCTCCCTTCCATCCTTTCTCTTCTCCCCGTGCACGTCCCAGAAGACGTCCTCACGGACGAGATAGCGGCCATCGTTGGTGTCGAGGGAGAAGCTCTCGTCAGGGTTCTTCTGGGTGGCCTCCTCCGGTTGGGTCGCGGCGGAGCCGGACTCGACGAGCTTCGCGCGCAGTTCCCTGGAGACTCCCTTGGAGGTGGTCAGGGCGTCCCCGGCGCGCAGGGCGAAGTGCGCCCCGGCACCCTGGAGTTCAGCTCCCGAGGTGCCCTGCTCCAGGGAGTTCTCCAGTAGCAGTTCCGTCACCCAACGGCCCTTCAGCACCACGCCAATGGGTCGGCGGGCCGACTGCTCCAGGAAGTTCTCTCCGCCGGAGGTGGTGGCCAGGTGTGCATGCACGAGCAGCAGATCGTCCTCGCGGATGCAAATCTTCGCGTTGTCTCCCGTACAGGGGGGCACGAAGGTGAAGGGCAGGGTGCGCAGGTAGGCAGGGGACCAGAGTTCGGAGGCGAAGCCTTCGTGCAGCGCTCGGTCCAGCAGGGGCACATCGTCCACGGTGTTCCCCACCTGCTCGTCATCGCCGTGGGTGAACACCAATCGCTTGCGCACGTTGAAGAAGGCCCAGAGGGTCCTCTCCGGGTCTTTCTTTTCCGGGTCTTTCTTCCACCCGAAGACTTCGGTGTCCGCGGAGAGGATGACGTCATGCGCGTTCTGGATGCCCTCGAACTCGGCATCTCCGTCGTCGAGTCCGGCGGTGCTGTCGTCGGAGTTGACGGTGAGGGCCGCGTTCTTGAACGTGCGGTCGCGCGCGTGCGCGTCGGCGACAGCGAGGATGCTCTCCTGGGTGGCCTGGGAGAGTCGCTGGAAGGCATTCAGCGTGCGGGTCAGGTCTCCGCGGATCTTCTCCTCGGCGGCTTTCTCCACCGCCCGTTGGGTGGCCACCAGCGCCACGGCGAGCGCCAGCACCGACAGCAGCATGAAGGCCGCCACGAGCCGCGCGGAGAGCGAGTGCAACCCCAGGCCTCCGGCACGGGTACCCGCTTCCCGCTGCGCCGGGGACTCAGTAGGCATCGGAGCGGGGGGTGTACTGGCGGCCATGCTTGTCCAGGTGCTTGTCGTCGGCGCGCGTCTCGGTCAGCTCCAGCGTCACCACCGCCTCCTCGCCGGGCTTCACGGTGACCTCGGCGCGAGACACGTCGCTGCGCTCGTCCCGCCGGTGCACGGCGAAGATGGGATGCGTACCGGGAGGTACGCCCTTGAGCACGAAGCGCCCATCCGGCCCGGTGACGGCGACGGCCCGGTTGGGCACCACCACCAGCGTGGCCACCATCTGCTCGTGGATGTCGCAGTAGACGTCGATGAGGCCCGTCTTCTTGAAGGTCTCCGTGTAGTCCTCGCCCGGGCGGTTCTTGCCGGCGTCGAACTTCCCGGCGCGCGAGCGGGAGAAGACGTTGTGCACCACCACGTCGTTGTTGGAGAAGCGCACCTTCTGCCCGGCCACCACGGCCATCACCGAGGGCTGGAAGGCCTTGTTGCGCTGGGCCATGTTCACCTCGCCCGCGGGAGGGGGCTCGGTGTAGCCGGTGAGGTAGACCACCACGCCGGAGCGATCGGCCTTGGGGACGGGGCGCCCATCCGGGCCCTGGACGGTGATGCGGACCTCGCCGCGGACGGTGCCCTGCTGCGCGGCGGCGAGCGGAGCGGCGAGGGACAGCAGGAGGATCAGAGCACCACGGCCCATATCAGCCTCGGCATGAACTGGGGCGTCTCGGGGAACAGGGGAGTGAGCCCCACCATGACGCCGAGCGTGACCCACGTCCGGCCAAACGTCCAGGCCACGTCGGCGCCCACGAAGTGGTGCTGGCCGCCTGGAATGCCCTGGAGGGGAATCTCCCCGAAGGCCTCGAGCGAGGCGCGCAGCTCGTCCTCGACGAGGGGCAGCGACACGCCCGCCGCATAGGTGCCGAGCAGCCGCACCGGGCCCTCCTGCCCTCGCAGCGCCGGCAGGCCCACCTGCGCGCCCAGGTCGAGCGTCAGGCGCAGGCCGCCCTCCGTCTCGAAGGACTGCACCAGGTTGGCGTCCAGGCGGGAGGGCTGCGCGGAATGGAGGGTGTGGTGGTAGGCCACGCGCAGCAGGCCCTGCCAGGGTGCGTCATCTCCGCGGGGGTTGAGGCGCAGGCGCAGGTCCGCGTCGAAGGACTCGAGCTGCGTGCGATCCCGGGTGGCCACCACCTGGAAGGGCACGGCCAGCTCCAGCCGCTGGGTGAGGCCGAAGACGGGGGCCCACCAGATCCAATAGCTGGAGGTCCGTCCCGGCACACCGGGCGCCCGGGACCTGGCCCACAACCACTGCTCCAACTCCACATCCCCCTTGGGGACGATCTCCGTGTCCCACACCCAGATGAAGGGCCGCCGCCCGGCCTCGGCCGGTGTGGGAAGCACGGCCAGGGCGAGGACCCCCAGCAACACGAAACGACGCACTGCGCTCATCGACCCTCCCGATGACGGGCCCGAGCCCTCCGCACCCGCGGGGGCCAGGGTGGACGTCCGGGACACAGGCATATCCGACGAGCCGGTGCCTGGGCGAGGGGAGCGGGCATTTCCCTTCGGGCCCGGCCCCCCCCGGCCGGGCGTGCCCGCTACGGCAGCTTGAGGTTCACGGTGAAGGTGTAGCTCACGTTGACGGGCCTGCCCTGGAAGGTGACCGGGCGGTAGTGGCGGCTCGTCACGGACTGGAGCACGGCATCATCCATGAAGGGCAGGCCCTTGATGATGCGGCAGTTCTCGACGTCGCCCTCGCGGGTGATGGTGCACTTGGCGATGATGACGCCACTGACGCGGGCGCGCAGGGCCTCGTAGGAGTACTGCAGGGGCACGCCGGTGGAGACGAGCTGCGGCGGCGTCATGCCGGCGCCGAAGGGGAGCACCTCCTCACCCGTCGACTGGCCGATGTTGCCCAACGCCATCCCGGCGATGGCCTGCGCACCGGGGATGCCGCCCTGCTCGACACCATTGGGGTCGCTGCCGGGGATGTAGGGCAGGTCATTGGTCTCCTCGGGTTCGGTGTCCTCCGGGGGAGGAGTCGCCTCGACGGTCTTCGTCTCTTCCGGAGGCGGAGGAGGAATCTTCTTGGGCTGGACCAGCTCGGTCTTCGGCTTGGGCTTCGGCTTGGTGGGCGCCGCCACCTGCTTGGGCGGATTCGGGTTGCCCTTGGGCGGCTGGGGCACGTTGAAGACGAGCTCGGGCTCGTTCCGGATGGTCTCCGCCGCCTTGCCGGACAGGCCGAGCATGCCGGCGAACACACCCGCGTGCACCATCAAGGACACCCACATCCCCGTCCCGAACCGACCCGCGCTCAATCCTGGCTGATTGATGACCGACTGGAACACTTGGAATCCCTCCTGGCTGGTACCCGTCAAGCTACGGATTCCAGGGGGGCCGGTGGCCTTGGGTCGGCCATCTCTTCGTCATGGTTTCGTCATGGACCCCCGAGCTCCATGCGGTAGCCCACCCCGCGGATGGTGTGGATGGTGAAGGAGGAGGCACTCGTCCAGCCGAGCTTCTTCTTCAGGTTGGAGACGAAGTTGTCCACGGTGCGCGGGTCCACGATGACGTCCCGGCCCCACACCGCGTCGAGGATCTCCCCCCGGGGCAGGGCGCGGTCGCGGTGCTTGAGCAGATAGGCGAGCAGATCGAACTCGGTGCGGGTGAGGTCGATGACGCTCCCATCCGCGCGCGAGAGGGTGCGCTTGCCCAGGTCCAGCGAGAAGCCCGCGAAGGACAGGATGGAGGGCGGCGCCCCGCCGGCCCGGCGCACCAGGGCGCCCACCCGGGCGAGCAGCTCGCGCAGCCGGTAGGGCTTGGTGAGGTAGTCCTGCGCCCCCGCGTCGAAGCCCCGGACGATGTCGTCCTCGAGCGAGCGCGCGGTGAGCATCAGCACCATGGACTGCACTCCACTGGCGCGCAGCCGGCGGCAGAACGAATAGCCGTCCTCGCCCGGGAGCATCACGTCGAGGATGAGCAGATCATAGGTGCGCGCGCGCAGCAGCGGCTCGGCCTCCTGGGTGTGGGAGGCCACGGTGACGTCGTACCCCTCGTCCTGGAGGTTGTCGCGCAGGCCGATCCGCAGGTTCGCGTCGTCCTCGACGACGAGGATGGAGGGGCGGGCGTTAGGAGGGCTGCTCGGGGCGTTCATGGCGGGGTTCGGGGAAGAGCAGGGAGAAGGTGGTGCCCTGGGGGCTGGACTGGTCGATGGAGATGCGGCCCCCGTGCAGGGCCATGATTCTCCGGCACAGCGCGAGCCCCAGGCCACTGCCGTGGACCTCGGGGCCCTGGGAGCCCAGCCGGTAGAAGTCGCGGAAGACGTTCTCCCACTCGGACTCGGGGATGCCGATGCCGTTGTCGCCGAAGAGCACCACGCAGCCATGGCCCTCGTGGGGGTAGGCGCGGATGGAGAGCTCCACGGGGTCGCGGCGGTTGTAGGCGCACGCGTTGCGCGCGAGGTTGATGAAGAGCAGGCGCAGCAGGGACGGATCCACCTCGAGCTCCACGTCGCCCACGTCCGCGGTGAGCTGGACGGGGACGGAGGTGTTGCCCACCAGGTCCGAGCGCAACATGCCGATCAGCTCGTCCAGCTTCACGCGGGCGGGCTTGAGCTGCCAGCGGCCCTTGTCGATGCGGTTGAAGGACAGGATGTTCTCGACGAGGAAGTGCAGCCCGTCGGCGGCCTGGATGATGCGCTCGGGGTAGTCGCGCATCTCGGGGACCTTGGAGAGCTTGCGCTCCATCGTCTCGGCCAGCAGGCGGATGGAGGCCAGGGGTGTGCGCAGCTCGTGGGAGACGGTGGCCACGAAGTCGCTCTTGAGCTCGACGTAGCGGTAGCGGCCGTACTGGGCCACCACCGCCATCACCACGATGGCCACCGCGAGCGCCCCACACGTGGCCACCAGCAGCGTCTTCAACCCGTAGCGCTGCTCGAGGGCGTTCTCGGCGGCGGTCCACGCGGGGACGGACACCTCGACCCACAGGGACTCCAGGGGCTGCTCGGCCTCGGTGGTCCTCAGCCGCACCGAGCCGTCCGCGCCGAAGTGGTTGCGCCGGCGCAGCTCCTGGGCCAGGTCGCGCAGGAGGGCGTCGAGGTCCACGGCGATGCCACGCACCGCCTCGTCCTGCTGCTGCTCCACGTACCAGCGCTGACCGATGAGGGTGGGGCCCGAGAGGTTCTCGGGAATCACCAGCATGCCGGCGCCGGCTTCGCGGGCGCGGGACTGGAAGTCGTCGGAGGGCTCGCCGAGCGCGGTGCTGACCTGGACGATGTGGGCGAGCAGGAACTCGAAGTCGGGCTGGGTGAAGCGCCAGCGCTCGCGCAGGAGATCGCGCTGCAGGCCGGCGGAGCGCTCGATGCCGCCGAAGTCCTCGGGGAGCCCCTCGCGCAGCAGCGCGCGGACGAGCGGTGGGGTGGCCTCGCCGCGCTGGAGCCGCTCCAGCAGGAGGAGGACGAAGGGGAGCTCCTGGACGGGTGGAAGGGGATGCTCCGCGTGGTAGCGCAGCAGTTCCTCGGCGAGCGCATGGGCACGGGAGGCACGGCGCTGATCGAGCGCCGCCTCCACCGCGCGAAGGCGGACGAGCCGCTCGCCCCAGGGCTCGGCCGTGGAGCCCTCGGCGAAGGCCTTGACGAGCTCGCGGTAGTGACGCACGGCGGTGGCGCGCGAGCCGCGGGCGGAGCGGGTGAGTCGGGGCAGGAACTGATGGCCGCGGAAATTGAGGAGGAAGCCCTCGCCCGGGGCGAGTGGATCTCCCATGGCGGCGTGGAGGGCGTTGAGGTTGCTCTTGAGCTGCTGGGCGAGCGTCTGCCGCAGGGCGAGGGTGGCGAACTCCTCGATGGCGTGGCGGCGGGAGGCGAGCTGCGCGCGGGCGTCCTCGCGCTCCTGGGCGAAGATGCGCTGGAGGCTCACCAACCCCCAGGTGAGGGCGAGGAGGCCGCATCCGAGGGCGACGAGGGTGGGAAGGAGCCGGCGCAGCATGGGGGCCCGAGGGGCCCGCGCATTATACGTGCAGGGGCTGGGCTGGCCATCGCGCGGACTCCCGGACGCTCGCTGGCCCGGCCGCCGCTCGGAGGCGACGTGCGGGGTCGTCAGGAGGAGAGGGGATGAGAAGGTTGGAGGGGTGACTTCAGAAGTGGGGCGCTGCCATGCCATCTCTCCCGTTGTTTCCCGAGGCCCCGGCCGGCCCGAGCGCGAAGGCACTGCGGGTGCACGAGCGCCTGTGCGCCGAGTACGGCTGTCCCATCCCCTGGTTCCGCTCGCGGGATCCACTCAGCGAGCTCGTCTCCGCGCTGTTGAGCCACCGCACGCGCAATGCCTCCAGTGGCGCGGCCTTCCGGCAGTTGCGCGCGCGCTTTCCCACCTGGGAGGCGGTGCGCGATGCATCCTGCGTGGAGGTGCGGGAGGCGATCTCCGCGGTGACCTGGCCGGAGCAGAAGGCGCCGCGCATCCAGCAGGTGCTGCGGTGCATCTCCGAGCGCAGGGGAGGGGAGCTGTCGCTGGACTTCCTGGCGGAGGTGCCGGTGCGCGAGGCGCGGGACTGGCTCGAGCACCTGCCCGGAGTGGGGCCGAAGTCGAGCGCCGCGACGCTGCTGTTCAGCCGCCTGAGGAAGCCCGCGCTGCCGGTGGACAGCCACCACCACCGGGTCGCGGTGCGGCTGGGGCTCATCCCCGAGACCGTGGCGGTGGGACCAGCGCACCGGCTGCTGGAGGCGCAGCTCCCGCCGGACTGGGATGCACAGCGCGTCTATGACAACCACGAGGCGCTGATGCTGCACGGGCAGCGGTGCTGCTTCTACCGGGAGCCCACGTGCCAGCGCTGCCCTGTGCTCGACCTATGCCCCACGGGTCAGGCCCGGCTCGCGTCCCAGCGGGGCTCGAGGTCCGCTGGGGAGAGGGACAGCTCCCGCCTGCTCCTTGATCAATAGGGAGCAACAGCCTGCTGAGTGCCTTGGCTAATACTACAGTGGGACTTTGGCGCGAGGGTCTCTGCGTCGGTAATGGCAGCGTTTGGCGATGGCCTGATGGCGGCGTCGCCAGCGGCTCCAGTGCAGGACGAAGTCCAAGGCCGGCCGCACCACC